>NZ_JAIWNS010000093.1 GCF_020216685.1 Methanospirillum hungatei
AAAAAAAAAACAGGTAAAAGACTGACAATTACATTCTTCATCAGTATACCAGTGGTAAACCATTTCAAAGTTATTGATGATCTCATCAGTCCCTTCAAGCCCGATCGGGCCGAAAAAGATTACCGGCGTATTCATCATATCCCGGTTATGCTGTATGTACAACTCACTCATCATTGCTTCCGATTCAGGTCCGGTTGAAAGATTTACCATTTCAACATCAATATCAGGATGGTCAGACAGGTATTTCTCCAGGTATTCATGGACCGGAATACAAGGGCCGCATTCCAAGTCATAAAAGAACACGACCGGGGCTGAATTATGGGCAGGCTTTGTTGAGTTTACCATTTCATAGAGATCATCGATAGTAAGCTCTGATCCATCTTCAGCAAAAATGGTTGCATTCACCGGCAGAATCACAATACTCATTATCACAAACAGAATTGCAAATAACTTTTGATAGAGGCTGAAATATCTCATCATGAACAAATCCCAGTAACTTTGATACATAAAAATAGAGGCGAACTGATTCAATTATTTTCCTTCTATGATTACCCTGAATTTACACACCAAAAAAAAGAAAACTCCGTCGGCTATTTACACCAACGGAGCAACCGGTTGATCTCCGGACACCTGAAAGACCGGTGATGGCAGGGAAATATCAAGGGCCTCTTGTAATACCTCATCTACCGTTTCGACCAGGATAAAGGTCAGTTCATACCTGACATCCGCAGGAATATCTGCAAGGTCACGCTCATTCTCCTTTGGGAGAATAATTCTCGTTATCCCGGCACGATGAGCAGCAAGCACCTTCTCCCGAATCCCACCAACCGGTAAGACCGACCCACTCAAAGTCACTTCACCGGTCATGGCAAGGCGGGAATCAACCCTCTTCCCGGTGAAGAGAGAGACGAGAGCAGTAAAGAGAGTGATACCAGCCGAAGGACCGTCTTTGGGCGTTGCACCGGAAGGGACATGAATGTGGACATCACTTGCCATGAAGTCGATATGAAGTGGACTATGGGCAAACCTGGAGCGGATCAGGCTCATCGAGATATTTGCCGACTCTTTCATCACATCCCCCAGCTGACCGGTGAGTGTAAGTTTTCCGGTACCGGGCATGAACGTCCCTTCGATAAAGAGGATATCTCCCCCGACCGGAGTCCAGGCAAGCCCGGTTGCAACCCCCGGAGCCAGTGCCTTCTTTGCTATCTCATACCGGTGAACCTCTTTCCCCAGGATCATCGGAATGTGATCAGATGTAATCATAACCGGAGCGGACCATGTTTCTGAGACAATCTTCTCTGATACATACCTGGATATCCGGTCAATCTGCTTTTTCAGACCACGGACACCTGCTTCATGAGTGTACTTGTCAATGACGAGACGCAGTGCATCATCTTCCACCGATAAAACCTCTGCATGAAGGCCATGTTCATCCAGGGATTTTGGAATGAGGTGCTCCTTTCCGATGGAGAACATCTCCTGCTTGGTATACCCTGGTATCTCAATCAGTTCCATCCGGTCAAGAAGCGGTCCGGGGATGGTTGCGAGGGAGTTTGCCGTTGCGATGAAGAACACATCTGATAAGTCATACGGGACTTCAAGATAATGATCAGAGAACGTGCTGTTCTGTTCAGGGTCCAATACCTCCAGAAGAGCACTTGCCGGATCGCCGGAGTAGGAAGATGACAACTTGTCTATCTCATCCAGAACAAAGATCGGATTCTTCGTCCCTGCTCTTCTGATACCCTGAATTATCCGACCAGGAAGGGCACCAACATACGTTCGCCTATGTCCCCGGATCTCTGCCTCATCCTTCACTCCGCCAAGGCTTATTCTGACATATTTTCTGCCAAGAGCATCGGCAATACTCTTTCCAAGACTTGTCTTCCCGGTCCCCGGTGGTCCTGCGAGGAGGAGGATAGAGCCCTGCTTGTCATGCTTGAGTTTCATTACTGCCAGGTGCTCAATAATCCGGTCTTTGACCTTCTCAAGTCCGTAATGATTTCTCTCCAATATACGCCTGGTTTCTCCGATGTCAATACCGGCCGGTTTTGTTGTCACCCAGGGAAGATCGAGCAGGAGATCCAGGTAATTTCGGATAACCGGGCTCTCATGCCCCTGGTTTCCGCTGGATTCCAGTTTTTTCACTTCTGCAAGGGCTTTCTTCTTCACCTCATCAGGCATCGATGACTGTATGACCCGGTCACGGTATCCGGCATCTTCCGATGAAGAGCCATTCAGATCTCCCAGTTCCTCCTGCATCGCCCGAATCTGTTCTCGAAGCATGGCCTCACGATTACTCCGGGCTGACTTCTCTGATACCTTCTTGGTCATCTCAATCCGGAGACTGATATTCTCCTTGCAATCAAGAAGAATTCCAAGGAACATGAGATAACGGGTCCGGAGAGAGTCAGTCTCAAGGATCTCCTGCTTCTTCTCTACAGAAACCGGTAAGAACGGCATGATGAATCCCATGAGCTGATCAATGGACTCCATCTGACCGGCCGGCCCGATTATATGGTCTGAGCCCTGGAAGACATGCCCAATATCAAAGATCGTCTTCTTGATCTCATCGAGGAGTTCCCTCTGCCCCTGTTCATCAATATCCTGAATGTTCGGGATCACCGTACAGGTTGCATACAACCTATCACCATGCGGAATTACCGAATCTATCCGTACCCGGTCAAGGGCATGAACCCCAAGGAGGTATCCGTCCCCGGTTTTATGGATAAATGATACCTCAAGGAGGTTTCCAATGGAATACAGATTTTCTTCAGTGAGATTGGAAGGATCAGTCTCACTATGCACCGATACTCCGATCAGATGAGAATTATCCGGACGGCTTAACTCATTGATGAGTACTGCTCCGGTCTCCTCATCCACCAGAATCTTCGTCCTCGTATGGGGGAAAATTACCGTGTTTATGAGTGGGAGGAGATAATTCGCATTGAGATGGTCTGTACTTGTTGCATTTGTGGTTGTCATGGTTTGTTTAGTTTGTTTTTGCCTAACTATCCAGTCAGATAAAAAAAAATTACCTGACTTTTTTCAGGAGTGTGATAAGGAGGTCAATCTCCTGCTCATCCAGTGAAGCAATGACCCGGTCAATGACCTTCTGCAGGGCTTTTTCTTCGGCACGTGCAATCATTGCTCCTTTGTCGGTAAGCCGGATATACTGAATCCTTCCGTCATGGGGACAGGATTCCCGGTATACACAATCCATCCGGCTCAATTTATGGATCATGCCAGTGATCGTTGGTTTGGAGTTTTGTGTGATTTCGGCGAGTTGTGAAAACGTAACATCCTGATGTTCGTCAATGAGCTTCAGATAGGCGATCTGTTTCATCGTGATATCTGAAAGACAGCATTCAGAGAAGATCCCACAAGAGCATTCAGCTTTCAGCCTGATCAGGTGATCAAATATCCGGAAGAGGTGCTCATGAGGATCATCCATACTGCAGTACCGATTAGTTAGGTATTCCCAAACTATAAATCTTCTGCCGGTTACTCTTAAAGAGAGTGATTCTATAGTATCCGTTCAGGTGACATCGATTATGGAAGACCTTTATGAAAGGTATGAACGGGATGGGTCCATTATATGAAACACTGTACCTGGTCTGATGGCGGGTTCAGTCAGAAATTGAGTTCTTGCAGAGACAGACGCTTGGGAGAAGTTCAAACCCTGGTTGAGATATTGGATGAGGGAACACATACCTTGAGAGATACCCATTCTACGAAATCATAAAAAACCGCAATCCTCACCGGAAAAAAATTAGTAATTGAGGTTTATTGGAACATCAAAGCTGGCCGATCCAAGTGGATTTACCCCATGCATCGGTGCGTTCGTTTTCACCGGTCCAGGGTCATCGACCTGCTGTCCATCACCCAGCCAGTCACCGTCAATATCCTCTTCTGCCATGGATGCCCAGGGCCACTGGGTGACTGTGTTATCTTCACTCATCGGATCCGAATACAGCAGATGGCAATGATATGCACCCTCTTCCAGTCCACCATCAAATGCATTACAGACAAAACAGCTCCAATATGAAGCCCTGAACCGCTTCCCATTATCGAACGAATACCCGGTAAACCCGACATTCCATGATTTGCACCGGGTCTCATCCGGATTTGAAATCTCTCCCCTGATAAGATGAATATACCCGCTATCATCAACTAACTTCCTCTGGAGCATCATTCGGGCAAGTTCCGTCTCCCTTCCAGCCTCCTTGAACAACTTTTCCTGCGTTGTGGGATCAGCAATATCTTTGAGGTTTAAGGCAATCTGATCAATGGTTGTCCCAAGATATCTCCTCTTCTCCCTGATGGTAATCGTGAAAGGAACACCGGCAGAATTGAAATATCTTCCTTCAAGATTACATTCCGAATTTCTGGTCAATTCAATATATGGAGGCCACTCGATCCGATACCTGTCAGTATTCCCAAATAACCAGTCTCCTTCCTTCATACTGTAGATAAGAGATTTCCCTCCATATACCTGCCCTTGTGAATCAGTGTAGGTGTCACAGGCTTCAGAGTAACTATTCGGCACATACTCCCCGTATCTGTCCATAACCCCGCCCATGGGATCTACATACTGACCAAACTGATCAAAAAATCCCCCAAAGGTATCATAATCCCGTCCGGTCACCGGATCATAGGATGGAGATGCCCCATATACCGGTGAAATCAGCAGGGAAAATATCAGAATGAGGATCATGACGGATAGAAAAACCCAATATCTTCTCATGATAATCATCTGATACTCGTAAGGCTCAGGGGAAAATATTTGTCCCATCCTGACCGGTATGAACATGGAGATGTCAATGGAATACCAGTACCTCATTCAGGGAATAATCGCAACCTGTGTCGGAATTCTTCTTTGGTGGCTTTCAGATAGCATATCAGTCCTAGCGCCGTTTCCTCTCTATGCAGGGGTATTGCTGACGATAGCAGGGATAATTACCATCATAGTCGGGACTGTCGTTCAGGCACTCAAAAAATAGAGCAGGGTTTTCTTTTCAGACCAGGTTCAGACACGAACGGATCAGCTGTTCGATATCATCAAGATCATAAGTAATAATTGTGTTATCCTCCTGGTAGGGGACAAGTGAACGGCCGATGACGCAATACATCTCCTTTCGCTCTGAAGTACCCCATTTTACGAGGGCTGCTTTCTTTCTCAGGCTCTGAACAATTTTTTCAACCTGAACATTGTCCTGCCATTTACACTCACAGAAGAGGATGGTATCTGATTTCGGATCAATGGCTACGAGATCAATCTCCTGCTCCTTATGCCACCATCGCCCTATATCTGAAAATCTAATCGGAAACAGACTGTGTTTATTGAAAAGATAGAATATATCCAGAATTATCTCCTCAAACCTGGGACCGATATAGTGTGATAATTGGGGAGCAATATATTCATGATATACAAATTCTGATTCGCCCATTTCTATCTCTTTCCGATATGGGTATACAAACCGGAACCAGAAAGAAAACAGGTTGTCGTTGATGAGATATACCCCCTTCCGGCTCATTGAACCGGACAACACGGGAGTTTCTCTTCGTATTACCTGTAAGTCTGCAAGGGTTGCAAGATACTTCGAAACCAGGCCCTTTTCAAGACCGCAATCATTGGCAATGAGCCCGATTGTGGTATTGCCAATAGCAATTGAGAGAAGGATTGAATAATAATACCTGGGCTCTTTCAGTTCCATCCGAAGAACAAATTCCACGTCCCGATACAGGAATGCATCTTCTCTGAGCAGGTTCTGACATACGATCTCTTCGATATCCTGGAAGGGCTCATCAATGAGACAGTACGCGGGTGTCCCTCCAAATATTGCATAGAGGGTTATAGCCGTTCGCAGATCATTGACGTACGGATAATAATCAATAAACCGGAATGGTTTTAGCAATATCTGCCCGGTCCTTCTCCCATAAAGCGGGCTTTTGTAATGCATGAGTTGAGATTTTACAAGCCCGATACTCGAACCTGATACTATCAGATAGAGGTGAGTTTTTCCAAGAGTGGTATCCCAGTAATACTGAAGAAGAGAAGTAAGGGATGAATCTTCCTGAACAAGGTATGGAAATTCATCAATTGCAATAACCACACGCGTATCGCTGTGTTTTGAAAGATATACAAAAAAGGCATCCCAGTCTGGAAATGGTGCGTGTAATAGATAATCATCCTGAAAAAATATCGCTAAATCAGAAGATATACGTTTTAACTATAGATGTTTTGACTCCTCTCTGGCCAGGAGCGGAATCCCACCTACCTGACTGATGAACTGATCGGTAAGTTCACTCTTTCCAACCCGTCTTCTTCCATACAAGATCAGTAATTCTGCCTTCTTACTATGAAACCTTCAAATGAGGGCTGATAATTCGGTTTTCCGATTTATGAACATACTTCAAAGTAGTCTACTTGAAAGTATAATAATTTCCTTGGTTCCTGGATACCAATAACAAAAAATGAGGATTATGATTCAACGGCAAACGCTATTGCTTTCTTGTATACCGATGAAACCCCGTCATTATTGATAACACAGAGATCCAGTTTCCCTGATTTGACTTCATCTGATAGTGGAGCATCGATCTTCACCCGGATCTTCATGGTATTGTGGGTCAGGACCGGTTTTGGCTGATATGAGAACCAGGTCAGACTGTCGCCGGCAAGAAGGACCTCACACGGCTCCATAAATTCCCTCCCGGTAATGATTACATCGCTGGGTTTGTCAGGAGTAAGAACCGGAGCCTCTACCGAGATGATTACCGGCGGGATCTGTTTTCCCGTGATCTCGAATGGAACGGTAGCCTTTCCGGTCTTCGTAGTGATGACAAGGTTCCAGGTTCCCTGCTCTGCATCTTCCGGAATGTCAATCATTACGACGCCATACTTCTGGTTTTCGGTAAAGCAGTAATTGTACGCCTCAATTCCAACATTGTCTTTGACCAGTGTGACATATACCGGGGAGGAAAAATGATCGCCATAGATCTTAATTCCCATGGTATTGCCAGCCCCGCCGGAATATGGGTAGATGCTGGTGACATGAATCCCCCGCTCATTGACGATCTTCTCACTCATGCCAGCAAACCGGGGATCTGATACCGGTTCTTCCAGGGTCTGCTCAGGAGTTACCTCCGGAGTTGGAGTGATTTCAGGGGTGAGGGGAATATCGACAGATGCATTCAGGTCATCTACCAAAAAAGGCTGCGACCCGTTCAGGACTGTAATATTCACCACACCGGTTCTCATATCTCCTGCACTGGCCCTGATTGAGTACACACCTGGTTGCACGGTTTCAGGGATAGGGACCAGTACGGATCTCTTGGTGCTTCGGAGGATAAGACCAGGAACCTGTGAACCGACGCCGATTCCAAGCAGTTCAGAATCAGGGATTGCGGTAAAATTAATCCGCTCACCGAAGAGTTTGACCGTATCAAGAGACCAGAGCCGTTCTTCGGTGTTCTTTAAAACTGCACCATCTTTCCCGGCTATGGTCATCGCCGAGACATCCAGGTTCAAGGTAAACTCTACCTCATCGCCGGGAGCCACTTCATCGGGGAAGGCAGACAGACTTCCCTTGAGGAGCATGGTGCCGCTTGGAGGTGCGGAATCACCGGTCCAGGTGGTAAACCCATGTCCAAAATTCTCAAAAAATGGCCCATTAAAGATAATCTGCTCTTCAGAGACTGCTGCATGGGCAGAACAGGAGAACAGAATGAGGATCAGAATCGTCAGAACATACCGGTATACTCCATCAAATGCATATCTCTGTGCATGAATACCCATAATTTCACCGAACATTAAAAAGGAGATTGCAAGTTCCGGAATTTATTTGTTCCTGAAAAAAACGGCATATGAGTTTGGCACTGATGGCAGTAAAAGTGATCAACCGGAATGAATATGCATTTTTTCCAGTCACACGCCAGATTTTGATTCATATTTCCGCTCGTACATATCGATAGCCTCCATTCGGCCTGAGGTATCATCCGGACTGATAACTATATCACCTGCTTTAAGACCAAAATAATCAAGGATCTCCCTGATGAGCGGGATATCCATAAACCCCTCCACATTGCCGGATGAAAGCGACACGATGATCTGGTGTAATGACTTTTCTACCATGGAGAATATCGTTTCACCTTCGTCCCCATAGGAGATATCAAGCCCTGATTCTTTAAGCAGGTGAATCATCGCATCCATATCGCTATCGGCCGGAATCTTGTTGTCCAGAGCAGACTGATCTGCCATCCCTGGAGAAGAAGGAGTATCAGCAGATACACTGTTTCCAGCAGATACTGGAAGAACGGATCCACAGATCAGAACGGTCAGGATGAAGACGATGAACTTCATGATGATCTGGATGAGATGTATCAATTCACCGGTCCGGGAAATGAAATTGACATTAGACAATATGGTCTTTTCTTCCTCATAACAACCTCGCTATGAAATCCGTACAGATCATATCATTCATTATCTCAAAAACCCAATACCCAATCCGGAGAACACCATGAGAAGATCTTATACGCTCCTGTTACCGGGAATCCTTATAGCAGCAATATTTCTCTGCGGATGCAGTGCTCTTTTTCAAGAGCCGACAGTAACGGTGGGATCGGTTGACCTTGCATACATCAATGCCACGGACCTTGGTCTTGACGTTACTCTTGACATAAAGAACCCGAATGCGTTCGGGGTGACGTTTCAAAAAATCACTGCCGATGTCACATATCTCAAAGATGGAAACTGGGAACCGCTCAGTCATGTTGAGACAGGAACTCTTGACATAAGCACCGGTCAAAGTTCGGTTCTGCTTCCGGTGTCTGCAAAGAATGCAGATCTCATCAAAGCAGGATTTCAGGTCCTTCTGCAAGGTGAGATAACAATCCAGGTTGAGGGAATTGCACAGCCGTCCTTCTTTGGATTTGCTCCGGAGATCCCGTTCAGTAAAACGAAAACTATCCCCATCTCACTCTAAGAGAGATGAGGAATCAGGTGGAAGAATCACCCTGGCATTTTTTTTCCGGCAGGGAGCACCCGTTATGAAGCAGGTATTCTGAGCCCCAGGCACAGAGCGACTCGAGCACAGGAATAACAGAGGTCCCAAGGGCCGTGAGGGAGTATTCTACCCGTGGGGGGACTTCCGGATAGATTTTCCTGCTGATCACCCCGTCGTCTTCCAGTTCCCGCAGTTGTTTTGTCAGCATCCGGGGTGATACCATCGGTAACCGTTCGGTCAGCTGGGTAAACCGAAGGGTTCCTCCTTTGAGCTGCCAGATGATAAGAGCCTTCCATTTTCCGCCAATTACGTCCAGGGCGGCCTCAACCGGGCAATGATACGGACCTTTTTCATTCATGGATGGTCTTTTACTATTGATTAGGATGCAATTATTTATAATATAATTACTACCAATAGTATAGTAATGATACGTAAGGAACAATCGTGGGAACGAATAGGAAAGGTTCCTTCTTACCCCTGATTATCCTTGTATCCGATGGAGAAAAGAATGCCAGTAATATCTATTGAAATGGGACCGACCACTCCGGAAAAGAAGCAGGAACTCATACAGGCACTCACCACAGCGGCTGCAAAGATCACAAGTATCCCTGAACAGTCATTCATTGTTCTGATTAAGGAATATCCTCTTGATGCCATCGGTGTCGGGGGACAGCCATTGTCACAGAGGAACTGATAATCTGAAGATTGCCCCCGTTAAAATTAAAAATATTGTACACAAGTCAAAAGAGTTCAATTACCATGACCACAATCACCATCGCCCCATCAAAATGTAACGGATGCAAAATCTGCATGTCCCTCTGCCCCTATGGCATCCTTGAGATGAAAGAGGGAGAAAAAGTCGCTTCTCCTAACCCGGACATGATACCGTTCTGCAGTAAATGCGGCCATTGCAGTGCAGTCTGCCCACAGGGAGCAATTGATGTTGACTATGACGGGGCAGGACCAATTCCC
>NZ_JAIWNS010000094.1 GCF_020216685.1 Methanospirillum hungatei
GACTGTGCTTCTGATTCGATTCCGTCATTTGGAGACCTGAGCAGACTGATGATGGTCAGGCGTTCGGTCAGGAGTTATAAAGAGAAACCAGTGCCACGGGAGACACTGCAAAAAATCCTTGATGTAGTCAGGTATGCACCAACCGGCATGAACGGACAGTCGGTTCGCTGGCTCGTCATTGAGAACCCTGATGAAGTCAAAAAGATTGTTGCCGGAACGGTTGAATGGGCTTGCAAACTGATGCAGACCGACATCGAACACCCGCTCAAACCAATCCTTCCGATGATCATCGATACATGGGAACGGGGAGAGGATCATGTCTGTCATGGTGCTCCTCACCTCATGATCGCCTATGCCCACAAGCAGAATCCAATCGGGTTTATTGATGCAATTATCGCCCTTACCCACGTTGACCTAGCAGCACCGGCTCTGGGCCTTGGAACCTGCTGGGCAGGTATTGTTCAGATTGCATGGAATGAATCACCAGAGCTTGTTGCACGGCTCGGACTGCCGGCAGATCATGTGCCGATGTATGCCATGATGATCGGATATCCACGGTACAAATTTTCCCAGATACCAAAACGGAACGCTCTGCAGGTCATCTGGAAATAAAATCAGGGATGTAACTGGTCATCCAGCCAGTCTAATTTTTCCTGATATGAAATGCCTGATGCACCAAGCTGACAGTGTTCGCCGGCACAAAACTCGTCGGTAAAGACAAGGTACGTCTTCGGGCATTTCAGAGCCTCATAAAAGATCTGTGCCTGACCGCCAATCTTTGAATCACTTATCCCGTCACAGACAAGAGTTGCGGCTGTGATGTTCTCAATGACACCTTCAAGTGTATAGGGTTCATAGATGAGCATCACATCAGCCGGAGTCGGAACATCAAAGACATACATCCCCTGGGTCATGGTCCAGTCCATGCTGGTCGAATTCTTCATCCTGGCATACATATCCTCGTTGACATAGTCCTTGTTCTCCCTGATGAAGTCAAACACATCTTCACGGGTAACATTCTGGGGATCCGGAAATCCCATCCTGAACTGACTGACCTGTTCATTCGCCATGTCATAGATGGCACTGTCAGCTATGATTGCATGAATCCGGTTATCAAACGCAGCAGCCCGGGGGACGAAATACCCGCCCATACTGATCCCCCACATCCCAATCCGTTCAGAATCAACATCAGGTCTGCTCGTCGCATAATCAAGGACCGGGCCCACCACCTTTTCCCAGTCATATCTGAAGGGGATCTTCTGAACACGGATCACCTCACCCTGTCCGGGGCCTTCAAAGGTGAGCACATTATACCCTCTCTTCACCCCTTCAAGAGCATTCGAGTAGAGCTCCTCCTGGGTTCCGTCATACCCGGTCTGGATTATCAGGAGAGGTTTTTTCTCACCCGAATCATCTGCAGAGTAGAAATATCCGGGGAGGGTGGTGTTTTCATAAGGAATCTCTACAATCTCCATGTGAACCGGGTCAAGTTCCATGGCAGCCCTGAAGGTGTCCACACTGTTCTTCCATGAGGTCAGAATCCGGGGATCGTCGGGATTTCGATGAAGGAAGAATTCAGCGGTCCGGTAATAGGTCTGGGCACGGAGCCAGGCATCATGCGCAGATACCAAGTGCCCCTGTTCATAGGCAGTATCACCGACTTTTTTAAAATGGTCTGCAGTCTTTGTCCATTCAGCATACCAGTTCTCATAATTGAGAGGCTTAATCCGGGATGCCGTCGCAATGACCTCACCCAGATCAGACCCGCCGGAGTACATGCTGGAAAGGGTCCGTTTCAGCTCAAAATCAAACTCCGGGTCATCAACCATAAACGGGGAACAGGTTGTATTCACATTGATGACGGGCTGTAGGGAGATCTCATCTGCGACAGAACACGAGAGAAACAGCAATCCAAAGAAGATTACACCACATGCCAGAAGATACCGTACAGGAAAAGACATACCAGTATCTTCACCGGAAAGGCAAAAAAGATACTGCTGAGAAATACCGGATACATGGGGCGTTATTCATTTACTCATCATGTACCGGCGAAGATCAATCCCCCGGATACGACAGACGGGACCCTCGCGGAGTGCTGGCAGAAATCCGTCTGCAATATATTCTAACAGCACCGACTCACTCTCACCGGCAATGGCAGCAGCTTCTGATACGGTATACAAAATCTCATCTCTGACTCCACCGATTGAGTCACGGAGCATCCGGTCACTAGCCCGTTCAGGCCCTGCAAACCCAGACGGTATCAGTTCTTCAGATTCTATTCCGGATTCTGAAAGCGAATACTGGACATCATCCATCGAGATCTGAGATGGAAGGACGGTACTTCCTTCAGGCTCCTTCTCTTCAGCAACAGAGGGCTTTGTCTCCTGCAGCATGGGCCTTTGCGTGGCCGCACGTGGGTCCTGAATTAGTGCAGGGTACTCATGCCTGATCACATGTGTTGTAGGAGAGAGGGTTGAAAGCCGTGCTATTTGTTCCCGAAGCCATGATATCTCCTCATCCTGACGGGTTATAATCTCACGCAGAATCTCATGGTCGGTCGGAACGGTCGTTTTCCGATCGCAGGATACAATCCTCGTTATTTCATGTTTTTTAATATTAAGTGCCTGGCTGAGCAGCTCACCTGCAATATCCTCTATGGACATGTGCTGCTCTGTAGCGAAGTGATTGAGCCGGTTAATTATTTCCGGAGAGAGGGAAAGGGTGATGGTCTGTTTCTGATGAGACATCTTCTCCCAGTCTAATTAATCTCTGAACACAAAAAGTGATCTCATGAGTAGGAATCCAACCACTACTGCATGAATTCTTAAAATTTAAAAGATTTATTAAGCCTTCTTCTTCGCTTTGAAATATCGTGAAGACTGAAGGGAATTGAGCCGTAATAAGCCGACCAGAAGAAGAGCAATAATGAAGATACATTGGCCAATTACAAGTACCGGGAAGATATTGATCAGATCTGGTAAAGTCATTATGTCAGATATACGAAACTCGGTATGTATGGGACCGGCCATATACATGAAAAGGATGAGTGTCGAACAGAGCAGGACAAAGATTCGTAAAAATTTATTTTTTACCGGTATTGAGAGGCAATAGAGTGGGAGTATGACTGAAAAGTAGATGATCAGCCCGGCAGCGATAAGAATGAGGGTTGGAAAGAGGAATATCACTGGATGAACAGAAAGAGAGGAGAGGAAAAACCCGACATCGCCTGTTACCTCGAAGACCCTCATCGGGATATAGGAGAACAGGGCACCAAGGTTGAAGATGAGCACCCAGAGGGAAAGTGTCATAAGACTTTTATATTTAATTCCACGGGTTTTCAGGAATATCCAGAAACATAAGACTGCTGCCAGGGCATTAAACAGAAGACCTCCGATCGCAAGCATGGACGCTGAACCTCCATCTATTCCAGACATATAGGGGATATACTGAAAGGATTCAGAAAATCCATATATGCCGGTCTGATACCGGGTGATGTGTATCGGGGTTGTGATTATCGCCTGAATTGGATCAGGTGTCATGGTGATCCCCCTCATCCATGCGGCGGCAAAGTGACCTGATTCATGGATAAAATACTCAACAATACGACCAATGATGATAGAAACCAATGTTATGAGGATAAAAGTAACCGGGTTACTCCAGGGTCGGATCTTCATTCTTATTCTTCTTATTCTCCGGAAGAAGGATAATAATTCGTGTTCAGGCTTGATGAAGCAGTTTTTAAGAAAAGACATGAACGGAGATGCAGGAGATAAAAAAAGGCGGAGTTTAGAAGACCATGACCCGCCAGGGCGTATTATGGAGGGAAACGGTGTTCCAGTACACCAGGGTTGTATACTCACCGGATGCTACCATATCTCCAAGAGAGAGCATATCAAACCCGGCAGGATAGGTTCCAACCGGTGATGAGGCAATAAAAGCCATCTTCTGAATCGCAGATGGATCGGATACCATAGCAGGAAGAGAACCTTCATATCCAATAATGGTTCCATCAGGCTGGATCACCAGGATGTTCAGGTCCGACCCGTCTGTCAATGAATCCAGGGAGTTCTCTACCAGGAGAGCAGGATGGATGAGCACCGACAGGTATCCGGTAACAGAGAGCGATGATGAGTAGATCGGATACATGATACTCACTGCATATTCCCCTTCCACAGTCTTGAAATACTCACTCATGCCAGGGGCGGGATTGCGGATAACCGAGGTGACCATTGTCTGGTTCCGGACATTTGAACCGATACTGCTGCTGTATTTTTCAGGGTAAACTGCAATTATTGTACCGGAGCGGTCCAGGAGACTTACTTCAAATATGGCAGGGTTGCTCTTCGCTACTTTCTCAAGATAGCCTTGTGCATCAGGGCTCTTGAGATTCTTCCCCTTGAGCTCTGCAGCATATGCGGCGATGGCTGCATCACAATCCTGTAATGCCTTTGAAAGAGCGGCAGAAGCTCTGATCTCCAGAGTAGTTATTGCCAGTTCCTCTTCGGGTGACAGAAAAGAGGTGTCTCCCTCATACCAGCTGTCTGATTGGGTAAACCCCTTATGCTTTGTAATCGAGAGGATCCGAAGTGGCTGCCCCCACATCTGGATAGTCACCACATCAGGATCAATAACTCCGGTAATATCCACATGCAGCCCATCCTGCTTATATTCATCAGGCAGATCTAATGGGAGATACTGTGCCCCATCCTGAGCAATAAAGCCATAAAAACCTCCTTCTAGATCGATGTAGGTAATAGTCCCATAGCTTGTGATCTCTGAACCGGTCTCTTGTGCAATACACCCCGCTGCACAGAAAAATGAGAGTGCAATGAAATAAACACCCACCGATGCCGTTGATCGAATCATACATGTTTTTCGCCGGAACACAAGAAAAGAGTTCTGGTATAGAGGTTTATAAGAGAGTAACCGGAGCCCCAGCCTGCATCAACCGGGGAGAAAACCGGAGAGAAGCAGGGCATAGATACCGGCATGACTAAGGATGAACACGGGAATCATCATGGAAAAGAGTGGTTTTCGAATCTTGTGCCTGAATATTCTCATTCCTGCATAGGCACCAAATGGTCCGAAAAATGCCACGGTCATCAGATTTCGTTCAGATATCCGGTACTCTTCACGCATAGCTAGGTGTTTGTCGTACCCGAATAATGCAAATGATATGATGTTGAGAATAAGATAGGGAATAAAAAGTACATTATTCATGAATATGTCCTCTCATTTCTTTCATTTTTTATCAGACGCCCCATAAGTTCCTTTTAGAGAATTCCACCCATAATTATCTCATCTGTTGAGAGAACCCTCGCATAGAGCCCTGACAGGGCACTCATATAGGCAGCATGGACCAGGGGAGCAGGGACCGTGACCTCCTGGAACGTCAGATCACGGGTTGCACATGCATCATGAGCAAGAATACAGGCAAATCCAAGATCTGCTGCTGCCCGTGTCGTCGCATCGATGCACATATGACTCATCATTCCGGCTATGATGAGATTGTGTATTCCCTTTTCCTGAAGATATGATTCAAGCTCAGTCTGCCTGAAACTGTTCGGATACTGCTTTTCGATTATCTTCTCCCCGGCTATTGGGGATACCAGATCAGATATCTCTGCTCCTATGGTTCCAGGGAGGAAAAATGTCGCATTCGGGCGTCTTGAGATGTGTCTGATATGAACCGGTTCTATTCCACATGACCTGGCATAATCTAATAAAAGACCGGCGTTTTTCCCGGCAACGGAGCTTTCATGACATACCATGGCTCCACCAGGAAAGTAGTCATTCTGGATGTCAATAAGGATAAGAGCAGTATCTGTCATACTTCCCCCGGATTAGCTAAGATATATTGTCGTGGATAAAGCCCGAATTTCTGGTAGAACGGGAGCACATCTTCATTTCCAACGGTTACATGGACCCTGATATCAGTGCCACCTTCTTCTTTCATCCAGGTCAGGGCATGAACCATGAGTGTTGTCCCGATACCCTTGTGCCGTGCCTCATCACATACAAAGATGGACTCTATCTCTCCATAGGATCCGGGAGCTACCGAACAGAAGCAATACCCGATATCATCCCCGGACAGGGTGTCAGTTGCAAAAAAGATGCGAATAAGCCGGTTATTGTTCTTCTCCAGGAGTTCGTTTTTCCGGTCATGAAACCTGACCTTTCTCATCTGCCCTGAAAACTTTTCATTGCGGGATATGATGCACACTCTGAGCTGTTCCCAGAGTTTTTCTATCCGGTCAGTCTCTTCTGGCCCGGCTGCATGGATCTCATACTGCACATCAACAGAGGCCTTTAATTTCGACTCCTGCTTCTCCTCTTCTGCCCGGTGCGCAAGTTCCTGATGAAAGGCCGGGAGGCATACGGCAATATATTCTGCACCATCTGGCGTGCTGTATCTGACTCTTGACCCTGCAGGGACCAAAACCGCCTGTCCCGACGGCACTGAAACGAGCTGGTCATCGGTCTCCACTTGTAATGTTCCTGACAGGATAACCGAATATTCATCAAATTCCGGGGTCTGAAATGGCTCTGACCAGCCAGGGGGGCTTACCATCCGGGCAATACTCACATCGGTCGTTCCGGATACGATTCGTCCCACATATTCTTCTATTCTTTTTGGAGGCGTTCCAGCTGCAGGGATGATGCGGGGAGAGGATATGATCCGGACCATAGTATCAGGTTTTTTGTTGTTTCTATATGATTTTTGGGAATATGAGCAGAAATTAAAAATGATAATCCTGATGAACCTGTACCTGTGATAGTCCCTCCCCATAATTTCTCCAATTCTCCGGTACAGGAAGTCATCTGCCGGTACTATACATCAGACAATTCTCCTGTTGAGATGCTTTTTCAGAAACCATACCCAGGATGGGTTGTGATCCGGAATGAACTGGCTGATTCTCTCAATAGGTATCAGAATGAAACCTTTCATGGACTCATGCTCACATACACCGATGAGTTCCATCTTTTTCCTGATGATGACCCGGTCCATCTGATATCTATAGCCCCGGAGATACCAAAATCACTGGCAACGCGGATGCTGTATGGATTAAAAACGGAGATTGTTATGCAGGGAGCAGAGAAGGGGACTCTAATACAGGTCAGATACACCTGGAAAACCGATACAATAATTCTTGATTTCCAGGCGAGAAGTCAACATGAAGAGGCATATCCAAGAGATGCGACGCTGAATTGGTTTGAGAAGGCTCGTGAGGATATTCATCAGGTATTTGATGTGATAGTATCAGAAACGTTAAGGAAAAGATGTTTATAATAATTCCATTCAATCCTGGGCGATTCAATCACATCAAGGGCATAACCGACAAGAAATTCAGCAAACAGGGGCCGTATAGTATTACTTAAAAGATCTGAATATGCCCATGACCAGAAATCACCAATCTTTACCCCAGGAAGACCTGTTATTTCCTGATCTACTGAAATTTTTTTATTCATTTTTATCTATAGGTTATTTTTTGATATAGATTTAAATTATCATCTAACCCTTGTTTTTTTGCTCAATGATAAATGTACAATGGTCATGACCAGCCGAATAACATTCAATCTCCGTTATTCTCACCGGCCCATTCAGATACCCGGAGAATATCGCAGATAATACCCCGATATCAAACGAGCAGGCACCATGGCCGGTAACCGGCAGATCCTCACACTCAAAACACCCCTGAACAGTGAGAGCAATCGGATCAGTCCCGCTCAGGGTAACCGATCCAAGACCATGTACTGACCAGAATTCATGCATTCTCTCAACCATCCGTAAGAGGTCGGGATCATACACCAGGGGGGCAAGGACCCTGCCCATCTCCCATCCGGTTCGTTCGAGCACCGGATCAACATTGATCCCAAGAGCCATCGCCTCTGTTCTGAACACTCGTACCCCCCATCTGAAGAAGGATGCAATATCTCCAGGTTCAAATGGAAGTCGGGCATATTCCTCACCTCTGTCCTCTCTGACCGGAGCATGGCGATCACGATTGGTCAGCCGCCCGATGGGATGTGAGGTAAGGGATAGTATCTTTTTTCTGCTGTCATCCGGATCGGTATGTGATGAGATAAGACCTGCTTTCATGAGATCATGAACATGAACCGATATGGTGGATTTTGCCTTTCCACAGAGTGTGACAATCTCGTCAAATGAATGATCCCGTGACTGCAACAGCTCAAGTATCCTCTTCTTCACCTGGCTGTCAATCGCCATAACCCGATTTCTGGATGAGAAGAGCTGGATATCATCGTCCAGATCCTCTGCAATTTCTTCAGTCACTGTTCTATACATATAATCCGGAAGGTTCATATTTGTTCGCATACAATAGAATGTTCGTAATTAAACTAACGAGTTGGACTATGAAAGCAAGTGCATATAAAATCGCCGAAGGAGTATACTGGGTCGGAACACTGGACTGGGACCTTCGATCCTACCACGGATATACCCTTGATGGAACGACGTACAACGCCTACCTCCTCTTCGGGGAGAAGACTGTGCTGATAGATAATGTCTATCCAGGGCAGGCTGCACAGATGTGGGGAAGGATTGCTGATGCATGCCGTCAGGAGGGACGGGATCTCCATATCGACATCATCGTTCAGAACCATGTCGAGAAAGATCACTCAGGAGCTCTTGCAGAGATCCATAAAAAGTTCCCTGATGCACCCATCTACTGCACCGAGATTGCAGAAAAAGGGCTTGTCAGACATTACCCGTCCTTACAGGGAGCAGAGTTCAGGCATATCAAAACTGGAGATACCCTTGACTATGGTAAAAAGACCCTGGCATTTGTTCAGGCACCGCTCCTCCACTGGCCTGATTCCATGTTCACCCTTCTTGTGGAGGATGGAATTCTCTTCCCGAACGATGCATTCGGCCAGCACCTCTGTTTCACCAGGCGTCTTGACAGCGAGATTCCTGAAACGGTTCTGATGGATGCTGCACAGAAGTTCTATGCAAATCTTATCGTTCCGCTCTCAGGGCTGTTTATGAAGAAGGCAACCGAACTGACAAACCTAGATCTCATCAGTAAGGTAAAGATGATTGCCCCGTCCCACGGACAGATCTGGACAGATCCGTCAAAGATCATCAATGCATATGTCGGGTGGGCAACCGGGACCCTCATCAAACCAAAAGTGACTATCGTCTATGACACCATGCATGGCTCGACCAGGATGCTTGCCCATGCCCTTGCAGAAGGGGTCATAGCCGGCGGGTGTGATGTAAAGATCTTTAACCTGCATGAGGATGAGCGGTCAGAGATTGTAAAACACATCCTGGAATCAAAGGGCCTGATGATTGGTATTCCGACCATCAATGACATGCCCTACCCAAGCATCGGAGATCTCATCTATTACCTGAAGGGTCTGCATTTTGATCGCACCGGTGAACGCTATGCCATGACTTTTGGTTCAATGGGCGGGAAAGGCGGTGCTCCGGCCATGATTGCTGATGAACTTAAAACCGCAGGATTCACAGTTACCAGGACCATGGAAGTCGTATTTGTTCCCGATGTCGATGAACTTGATCAGGCGTTCGATGCTGGCCTTGAGATGTCAAAAACCATACAAAAATAAAGGGGTTTCCAGCCTGATCCCTTTTTATTCTGCTGTGATGTCCTCAAAGGTATATGACGAATAGGCCATCCCGAGCATCTCAATATCTGAATCAGATGAGGTGCATACCACAGCAGGCATCTGGTGGACAGCGGTAAAGAGAATGTCCGGATTTGGCTCTCCGCTGAAGGGTTCGTCCACATCGGTCTGGATGGTAAACCGGTATGGATCAAGGTTACCAAAGAAGAAATCCTTATACTCTGTAACCTGCTCCGGGGTGGCATTATAGGCCCAGTCTGCTGCATCTGCAACCGTCACATCAACAGGAATCCACCCATATTCGGGGAGGTAAAACTCTGCCCAGAAATGCGTTCCCTGATGCCCCGGCACTATCTGATACCCGCCGGGAGCCCGTGCTGGAATGCCGACCGCCCGGCATAATGCAGCGAAATAACTACTCTGGGTCCCACAATCGCCAAAGCCGGTATTATGCACAAAATCAGACTCAGGAATGGACATTGCACTGATATATGCATGAGGCACATTGCTGTAAGGAAGCGTCTGTAAGATATAATCATAGATGAGCCGTGCCTTCTTATACGGGTTTGTTTCATCTCCGACGATCTGGTTTGCTAATGCCGTAATTTCAGGACTGACATGGATATTTGGCTGACTTTTCGTATACCGCTGGTACAGGGGATCTGATGTATCGTACACCGGGATCAGATCAGGATTGAGATCAAGAATCCGCGGGCTTGTGGTAAACGTGAGACTGACTGAGACATTCACATAATCATCCGTCATCTCCTCAAGAGGAATCTCCAGGTATACTTCTCCGATATCACCCGTTGTCACCGGTTCTGATACCACATATTCTTCAGGCTGAACAGATGTCACCGTGATATCTGACTGACTCTCAATACTGACCGGAAGTGGGAACCAGACCTGCAAAATCCCGTTGTCAGGGAGAAGATCCCGTGGAATGCTCAAGAGTCCGGTGCCTTGGAAGGTATGATTCTGATAGAGCGGGTTCTTCGCATCCCGTGGAGCACTGATAAACGGAGAGACCTGATCGATGAACGGTGATTCACCGAGTGACCGGGTATAGTTCTGACTCAGGGAGGCGTTGTGAAACCTGATATTTCGGGCAATACCTTCGAAATAATAGACCTGTCCGTCAGATTCGAACTGAATTGAGGCTCCCGGTTCTAGGAATGACTCCCGCTCTTCCTGAGTGAAGTGAGGAAAAGCATCCTGAATGGTCTCATCTGCGCTTGTCCTGTTCAGGGTCATCTCGGCAAACAGCCAGCTCATTCTTTTTGCCTGGCGGAGAGCTTCCTTCTTTTCTGCCTCATTTCCAAGTTTAGCAAATTTTTCTGAGGCGTTCATGAAAAGATTATAGGCGTGTTCATAGTTTCCGGCCTTGACTGCATTCTCAGCCTGTTGAAACATCTCATCGGCAGATTGTTCAGAAGCGCCGATAGCAATTCCCGGTATTACAATCAGAACCGTCAAGAAAAAAGTAATCGCCAGCACGCGACTTCCCATCTTAATTCCCATATAACTTTTTCTTTTTGGGTCAATGGGAGATATATTCTTCGAACTGACGAGCACACATGAAAACGTCATCTTCTGTGGATTTACACAGAGAGACTGCCAATGCCCTTGAACGGCATCAACACGAAATTTAAATACCCAGTCACCAACTACTCTCCATGCTCACCTTCATCCTGCTTGGCAGACTGACAAACCTAGCCGTTGAACAAACCCGTGAATTACAGGAGCGAGATAAAAGGGCTGCTGAAATAATCAAAAATGCCGGGGGAAATCTGGTTTCGCTCTATTACACCTTTGGTCAGTATGATTTTGTGGCGATTATTGAAGCCCCGTCTCAGGAGATCATGGGTCTGATTCTTCTCGAAATCGGCAGGTTCAGCACCGTCAGTTCTGAAACGCTGATGGCAATGCCACCTGAACAGATGTACAGCCTTATTCATAAATTACCCTGAGCCATATCAGAGTCCTCACACTCTTTTATGAACTCCAAATCAAGAGCAGGAGGTAGCGGATCAGGCACACATCAATATATTAAAAGACTAATATTTCTGGTAT
>NZ_JAIWNS010000095.1 GCF_020216685.1 Methanospirillum hungatei
TCTGGACGATTTACGAAAAAGTCAGTGTCACATGAGGCATAGGGACAGATCGTGCACAGGGCAGGGTCCTTACATCTGGGAACCGGGAGATGACCTTCTTTTATTCGCCGTGCAAGAGTGATGAGTGATGCATGATTTTCTATGAGGGTTTGAATCGTGGATGAGTCATATCTGACGAGGGGGACGGGCTCTTCCAGATAGAGCATATCAACCCGTGGGGTGATGCCGATTGACCGGGAGACGAGCCATGCATATAATGAGGTCTGTGCAAGATCCTGCGTGGGATCTGACTCTTTCCTCCCTTTATACTCTACAACCACCGGTTCATGTGTTCCTGGATCAAAAAGAAGAGCATCAGGCCTTCCGCTTATTTTCACCACTTCTCCATCGTCACATAGAAAATCAGAACTCATGGTGTATTCTGATGAGTGAAATATGGTTGATATGAGTTTTTTTGGATCCTCACTACCCGTCCCGTCAGGGGAGATGAAGACTCTGAGATAGCGTATCCATCGGTCGCATGCGACTGCAAATGCCTCTATCTGTTCATGTGAGAGGCGAGGGGCATGTTTTGTAAGATATGGGATGAAAAACTCATTCTTGATAAACTCTCGAATTTTGTCTGCACTATCAGGATCAGGTGATTGAAGTGCGGTGATAAAGGCATGCTGGCTTGTCTTCTCCTGCGTAATATGTCGAAAAACCTGATCTGCGAAGGTATGAAACCGCTTCCCGGGAAGGTTTCCTGATCCTTTATGTCCGACCTTCCATGCATCCTTCTCGCCCCTGCAGGCATATCCAAAGAGCCGTGGGCAGTGCTGGCAGAGATGGAGTTCACTTACGAAGAGTCTTTGCATATGGGCCCTTTTCCTGTTGCGATGATCGATGAACCCTGCTGATTGGGTATTATCTTATATGCAGCCGGGTGTCTTCCACACCATATGATGAGTTCGTCATAAGTCATGGAGATCCCGTTCTCCTGAAGACTTTGGACGAGTATATCGGCCCGCATGATGTGCATCGGGCGGGAATACAGGATCGTGCATAGAGCGGTGTGTACTGCGTCATCTGTTATCTCCCGCATTTTTGTATCGTCTTTATCATGCTTCTCTTTTGAAGGAATCTCTATGGGGGCCTTTCCCGGAACTCCTGCAGGAATTTCTGGTATAAGGGATGGAAATGCTTCCTTATTCCCGACATAGGCTGAGAGTTCATCCCGAATTATCGGACGAAGACCCTGGTCAGTCTCTATCTGAATATCTCCCTCATTGACCTTACAGACGAGGGAGTACAGGGCATAAAACCGTGCGATCTCACCTTCTGATGGTTGTATGATCCGCCCTCCGGCGGCAAGAAATCCCTCTCTCTTCTGGTTTGTCTGGGTCCACGTGGGCCTCGTGATGATACATCTGGGATCAGTCAGATACAGGCATAAAGAGCCTGGATTATTCGTAAGATACTGTATCCCCTTTGTAAAACCTGAACCGATGCTGCTATGATTGCTATTGGTATTGATGATAATTCTGCAATTCTTCGAGGTATGATTGATTGTTATGATATTCTTTCTGGATTCCCTGGTACAGGTGTGAACAACCCTGTGTGATTGGAGATAGATCTGCAACGCACTGGTTATCTGTTCATAATCAGGCGGCCATGCATCCAGATCTGAGAGCACCTGATCATGCTCCTGCACCCATGCCGATCTGATGACCTGATCCGGAGAAGGAAGGGGGATCTCTCGTGTGGTCCCCTTTTCATCCTTCATCCTGATGATCGTATTCGCGGTGCTGATGACCTCACGGGGAGAGGGATATTTTCCACGGGATGATAATTCCCGTAATACCTGTGGGATAAGCCAGTCTGTAAGCATATTCCAGGTATCGGGGAATACAGTCCTGATACGGGAGGTGATGATCTCCGTTATCTGTTCTTCTGTGCATCCACGAAGATCAACCTGATTCATCCCGATCTTATCAACCACTGATCTATCCAATATCTCTTCAAATCTCTCCCAGTACAGGGTTCTCATGAAGGCAAGGGGAAGGATGGCAGAGGTCTCATTCAGGATAATCTGATTCATCAGTCCGAATGATCGTTGATGCTCTCCCGTGTACAGGTTCTCCAGCTGATCAAAGCAGACGATCAGGCATTGATTGAGAAAGGTCAGGAGAAGACCGAGTGATTTAAGAAATGTACTCGCCTCATCCTCTGCTTCAGCTTCTGACAACTCTTTGAACGGGATATTCAAAAGGGATGCATCGTCAGGGTCTGCAATCTGTCCAAGGAGCCGGTTGCGTGCAGGGTGAAACAGGTCTTTGTCACCAAACGCAAAGAGTAACCTGATGAAGAGATGATCGATATCCGGTATCTTGTCAATTATCCAGGTTTGCACCTGATTGTAGAGGATATTTCGCCCTTTTGCCTGGTGTGAAAAGTCTTTAAAGAATTTCTCCGGATTGTCTTTGAATGGCTGGAATAACTTTCTATACTCTTCTTTTTGATTGATGTACTCAGATATCATCGAGAAGAGCATGGCGTGAATCTGGGTAAACCGAAATGAGTCTTTCACGGGGTGAGAGAGGTTGGTGATTATTCCATGGAATAGATGCTGTATTGGAGCGTTATAGTTGATGATAGGCCTTATTGTTGAGAATTTCACGTCAAAAGAAGTACTTTGACAGTACTCCCGTATGCGGGCGATCATATTCGTCTTTCCGCTTCCTGCTTCACCGTTTACCAGGATTCCAACCGGATCATGGGGGTGTTTCTGTTTATACGCAATAATGCTGGTGATGTGTGTGAAGGCATCACCATTGATGGATGAGATGGTGGGAAACTGATTCACCCAGGGGTCTGGTTGGGCGTGTGATGAGAATGGGTTATTTTCCTGCAATATCTCCCGTGGATTCTTCATTCATTCCTCCAGATGAGAAGAATACGCAAGGTATGTGTTTTATCCATGTAGGAGTCGGCTCGTTGATCCTCGGTGAGGAGGTAGGGATCACTTGCCTGAAGTTCGACGACTCCTGCATCCCATAATGACTGAATAACTGAGTCAAATACATGCTTTGGCCAGTTGAGAAATCTGCGGAGTGCAAAGATCTTGACATAATTTTTGCCCATTCTGATGGTATCGTATGCCTTTTTTATCTCACGAAAGGGATCCGGCCGTTCCGGGACGAGGATCTGAATCATATAATCCCGTGACGTGGGAACAATCTTCAGCTGTATAGCCCCGGATTGGACAAGGGCGTTTAATGCATCGGCGATCAGCTCTTTTTGAAATGGAAGTTTTTTTGAGACGTTCCTTATGCTTACAGAGGTTTTTTGAACGATATATGCGTGGATAATATCCTGAATTGGCGCCCGGAGAAGGTAGGTGCTGGCTCCTTTTTTATGTTTTGTATAGGCCTCCGAAAGATGGGGTTTTAATCTCTCGATAAATTTCTTATTGGTTCCTTTTTTTGGCTGAGGCCCCAGGAAATTTTCAATGTTTTTCGGGAGGGAGGTTTTCAACTCTGTAATGGTAAGATAATCTCTCTTCTGTTTATCAAAGATTTGGTTGAGGATATCCTGGAAGGTATAATCCATACCTGATATCTCTTTTATTGCCATAAAATAGATTCGAATTGGCTTTAAGATTCATCGATTGCGTTGACGGAATAATTTCTCCCTCATCCGATCCATCTCTCCTTTCGCATACGCTTGGATAATCGGATACAGATCCTCTATCCGCTCCAAAAGGTTCTTCCCTCCAAGCCGGTACGGGGCCGGTCCGAGCAGCCGGATGGGTGATACCTTCCGTTCCGGAACCGGATGTCGGACCTCATCGCTATCCCCGATGCACGAGAAGAAACTCCGGGTATCATACATTTCGGGAATACCTGTCTTTCGCTCTGTTTCAGGGATTTCATCAGATGCGAAAGCCGGATGAGATGCCTGATGGCGGATAGTCTGTACCCGGCTTATCACCTCTTCCCTTCTCATTCCATGGAGCAGAAAGAGCATCCAGGGTTCCTCATCCAGAATTTCGGCAAGGAAATACCATGCAGCGGCGATATGGATACAGGGGTTCTGATCATCACTACAGTGACAGTAGGCACGAACACTCCGGTACTGGTCAGGAATAAGAAAAATCTCCTTCTGTTCCAGCGTATCAACAAGATCCTGTGAGAACTCTCCGGTGATGAGTGAGCCGGTCAGGGCAGCATCGCTCGTTATCGTATCGATGACCATATCCCAGACCTCAGTGGGGAACCGGGGGAATAATAACCCTACAGGTCTTGTTGCCGTTCCGCTGCAACAGATCCCCATACTCATCTCACCCGGACCGATTCGGATAGCATTCCCAAACCCGTTCCTGGCACAGTGTTTTGCTCTGCTGAGCCGTCCGTTCTCTCCATACTCCTCAAGGACCGATACAAACCGAAAGGTCCACCAGTTCTTTCCAACCGGCCCGTACTGGCTCTGCAGGGTTATCTTTTTGCTGACCGGGAGTGCCCCCGGAATCTGCCACCAGATTTTTCTCTTCATACTTCATCCTCCCCGGAGAGCACCGCATCACGGAGTGAGACGATATCTAGTAACTCCTCTGTTGTCAGGCTGGTCAGGAGATCCTCACCCTGTGCCAGAACTTCCCGTCCAAGAATCCGTTTTTCTGTATTAATCCGGTCAATCTGCTCCTCAAGTGTCCCGGCAGCGATCATGAGGTGTACCTGCACATTCTGCTTCTGTCCGATCCGGTACGTCCTATCCGTTGCCTGATCCTCAACCGCCGGATTCCACCACCGGTCAACATGAAATACATGGGTCGCAGCGGTCAGGTTCAGCCCGGTCCCTCCTGCCTTTAATGATATCACAAAGAATGCCGGCTCTTTCGATGTCTGAAACTCTCTGACCAGTCGTTCACGTTCGAGTCGTGGGGTCTTCCCGGTGAGGAGGAATACTGGCATTGAAAACCGCTCCTCCAGTATTCGGGCAAGATACTCTGCAAATGTAGCATATTGAGTAAATATCAGGGCTGAATCTCCTTCATCGCCGACCTCTTCCAGCATCTCAAGAAGTCGGGAGACTTTTCCTGATCGTTCGGGTAATAACCGCCGATCATGGATGAAAAGACCGGGGTGATTACAGATCTGCTTTAATCTGGTGATGGACCGGAATATGACGCCCCGTCGAGCAAGTCCGGTCACCGTCTCAAGAGACTGTGCCATATCTTCGACAACCACCTGGTAGAGCGTCGCCTGTTCATGTGTAAGCGTGCAAAACACCTTCGATTCCATCTTCTCCGGAAGATCGGCAATCACTGACTTGTCGGTCTTCATCCGTCGCAGAAGGAACGGCCTGATAAGCAGACGAAGCTCATGAGTCCCATGAGTATCCTGTTCTGTTCCGGAGAGATGCCCGTACCGTGACTGGAATGCATGCTGCGACCCCAGGTATCCGGGATTGAGAAAGTCCATGATAGACCAGAGTTCAAGGAGCCGGTTCTCCACCGGTGTACCGGTCAGGGCAATCCTCCGGTCAGCAGTCAGTTCCCTAATCGCCTGTGACTGGAGCGTATTCGGGTTTTTGATATTCTGAGCCTCGTCAAGGATGACTGCAGACCATCTGACCGGGAGGAGATGATCGATATCCCGGCTTGCAAGGGTATACGTGGTCAGAATAAGGTCATACCGGCCGATATGGGTGACGAATTCATCCCCCCGACACCGGGATATGCCATGATGGATCCAGACCGAAAGCGAAGGGGCAAACCGCTTTATCTCCCGTTCCCAGTTTCCTGCTACTGACATCGGACAGATGATAAGAGCCGGACCGATATCCGGATTTTGTTCTTTTAACGATAAAAACCATGCAATCGTCTGAATCGTCTTTCCAAGCCCCATGTCGTCGGCAAGACAGGCACCAAACCCCCGCTCAGTACACCGGAGAAGGAATGCATGACCGATCTCCTGGTATGGCCGGAGCGTTCCGTTCAGGGTTTGTGGGATGGGATATTCGGCAGTATCCTGATTAGATCTGACCATTCCAAGTATGTCTTTTGTCCATTCGTCTGTTCCCCTGATCTGCACCTGCATCGGGGTATCTGTCCCTCCGACTGACAGCCGGATGAGATCGCCGGCATGAGGTTTTCCCGTGATGTACCGCCGCTCAAATTGTGAGAGTGCATTCGAAAGGACGCTTGCATTCCCGGAGATCCACCGTCCCTTCACTTTGATGATCGGAGTCTTTTGTTTGACCGCCTGCCAGAACTCTTCAGGAGTGACCGACTCATCACCGATGGCTATCCGGTAATCAAACGAGATAAGCTCTGATATCCCAAGCATCCCGTGGGGGTGAGCCGGACTTTTCTTCTGTGCCCCAAGTTCAATTCGTGGTCTGTACTTCTCATCTGTCCACCATGACGGGAGAATAACATCAATTCCCTTGTCTTTTACCGCGATAACCTCTGTCGTAAGGAAGGTTGCTGCGTCAGCAAGACAAATCCCCCCGGTGGTCGGATTTGAACCTGACAGGCAGGTTTTCAATACCGGAGATACTGATACTGCCTGAGAAAGCCCTGAGAGGAGTTCCTGTACGAGAACCGGTGCAGAGGGGAGGATTCCGCCGGAATCTTCAGGAAGGTTCCAGATTGTTCCTGCCGGGATAATCAGGTCAGGATCTGCTTCTGATCGCATGCCCAGCCGTATCGTCCAGGGTTCCAGGTCCTCCCCCTCCGGTTCCTGCACGATGATACAGGTATGAAAGGGCATATATCCCTCTCTCCTGAATGAAAGCCAGTCATTCATCTTCTCTGCAAAGACCGGATCCAGTTCATGATCCTGGGTATTAAGGTCTTTTCCGGTGAGTTGAGCCATGACGGCAAGGGCATCCTTCTCCTGCTCCACCATCCGCTTTCCAGGTCTGATAGAGGGCGGGTGCTGTGTGAGTGCATCATGGATGATGGTCTTTATCATTCCGGAGAGAGCAGCAGAGAGGAGCTCTTCTGGTTTTCGGGGAGGTTCAGGCAATTCATCCAGGGGAGAGGCATATCGCATGACCGGTGGCAGAGCGGCTGCATATCTGTTCAGCCATGTGATATCATCAGGGAGGAGGGCCGGGGTCCAGTCTGCCTGATATCCATCCGGGGTCAGGGTGAGGACTGGTTTGAACTTTCCGTCCCTGACCAGTATATATGCTGATTCCATCAGAGTGAGGAGGCAGGCTATTGAGTCACCTATGTGAATATCTGGTGAATCCCGGAGAATGGTAAAAAGATCATACCCGATTTCGTATGGGATGATGAGAACCGGAAGGGTATATCGTATAAGTGATGCCTGGCTGAATTCAGGTTCAGGATCGGTTGAGGGGACCGGACAAGAGGGAACCGGGGCATGAATGGTCCAGTGTGCCCGATGAAAGGATTGTGGGGAGATATTGGTTATTTTTTGAATCGTCTCGGAAAGGAGGTAATGAGGGAGAGCATGAGGATAGATATTCCGATGACCGAGGGTGGTGGTCCGGACAGAATCGTCGTCTCCAAAAACTCCAAAGAGGGCAATGCCAGAGGTTTGGGGTGATATGAGGGCATGCAGGGTAAGGGGGCTATCAGCCTCTTGATATGCCTTTTGTTTTCCCTGATGTTCCGGGACATTACCCTTCATGAGTTCCATCTGTCCTCTCATCTGTTTCGTCTGAAGAGAGATACATCTGTGGGTAAGGGGGCGGTACTATCTGGTGGGTGGACGGTGAAAGATTATTGTATTTAGAAAAAAGTCTAATAATTCTTTAGTTTATTGAATTGAGGAAAAACCAGCAGATACATGGATTCATTCTCCAAATTGGATAGATTTCTAATCATAAAAAAAAACTATCACGAGATGTGAGGGGGACATCTCATTCAAAATCCCATTGGTATCCGGAGCTACCCTGCCATTCTCCTTCAATCTTCCCGAACTCCTCATCAATGAATTTTTGCATCTTCTCTGCTTCATCATGGGATAACGTTCCTGCTAAAGAACGAAGTCCAGTTTTATTGCAATAGCGTGATGCACTCATGATTTTCGTGAATTCCACAACAGGACGTAATGATATGGACATTGAACAGAGAATAAAATCCCGACCTGCACTGTCGGAAAACAGGCCGGGCGGATAATAAATGAAAGAAACTCGTCATTACAGAGTTAGAGTATTCAATCCGTACAATCTCCAAAGGAAAGACTGTTGGATCTATATATCTATCTCGCATCAAGGATAAATTTTTTGTGCTCTGAGGGTGTCGGAACCCAATGAAGAGAGGATAAAAAATGAAGGAAATCTTGAGAATTCTGTACCGGGACCACATTCAGGAAGGAGCCCCGGCCAGTAAGGAAATGGTAAAGCGTGTAATGATAGGGATAGTGAAGATCATCCTGTTGTGGATAATCCACCGGATAGTATTCTCTATCCTGGATTATATTTTTTACCCTTCCCAAAATCCTTCCTATTTTCAATCCTGAAAGAACTCACCATATGTATTCATAGAATTTCCGTAATTTTGCTTGTTGCCTAGGACTATCCGAGTCCAGGATTTGTACTATGCTGTACTATGATTTTCAATGACGAAAAGGATGGATGCCCTATGTTTCTTGTTTATGTCAGAATCCGGGCGGAAGACAGCAGTCTTTGGAATGGTTTTATAATTCTCATCCGAAATGCGAGTTGATGGGATGATATCAGGCTATTAGAAAAAGAAGGAAGGCCTCCATTGGTACGATAGCGTTTTGCATTATTTAATCATCATACGGCCGATTGTATCGAATTATCATGATCTCTCCCGAAGGGGAGATAGTTGCAAATTTATTCTTTCCTCTCGATTCGATTGTTATCCACTGAAGAGCTGAAAGTCGTGAACATTGGCGCGAGATAGTACTTTCAGAAATTTGCAATCGAGAGGCGATATCTGCAAAAGATGTAGGGCCGTGATTTTTGATATCACATAAAATCTGATACTCTTTATCATCAGGCGAGTTTGCGATATGAGGGAGGGAAATGATGTGCAGTTCTCGATCAATATCTGAGAAAGAGGTTACCATATTTATCTTATCAGATACAGCCATAGAGGCAGCTGTTAGTGCAGTAAGTATCTCTCTTGGCCCACCAGAGAGATTTACATGTAATTTATTATTACTTCCTGGTTTTCCTGCTGAATCGTTGAGAGTACATACGAAGGAATATACCATGCTGGTAAAATCACGATGATCAACCTTGAGGATTTTAATAGTAATGTCATCGCCTATCTTCCGTATTAACTCCTGTATCTCTTCAATTGCACGGAATGAACGGTCATCATCCTCAATAGGTCGTATCAGGATTACTACATCATGAGACTCTATGCCAAATCGTACTAACAAAGCGAGGAGATGAGTTGTATCAAATCCGATGGGAGAGATGTAGGTTTTCATATTGATAAATCCCTTGCATAATTTTGCATCTGATGCAATATTTTGAGATAAAAAATCTCTACACGTAAGGATAATTTTATGATAAGGTACTCTGATTATATCTTATGCACCTTATCCATCTAACAGTTTCCCCAAAAACTTCTTTCGATATCCCACTCAGTGATGGATACCAGTTATATTCTGCTCTCCTCTCATTCATTAATGAGAAAAACCCGAGTACAAGTTTGAAAATTCATAATTCACCTCTGCCGTCACTTTCAACCACCGGATTGATGGGAAAGTTTGAGAAATCATTCCATAAAGGACATAAGAGAGTATTAGAAGGAGAGGTATATCACTGGAGGATCGGGGTTACGGATCCAGATGATGAAGATCTCTTTACTCATATCATCACTCCTTTTTTACTTGACAGAAAGGAACTTTCCCTTCATGAAGGAGAATTATGTATTTGTTCGGTTGAAACACAATATCAATCATTTCAGGATATAATTCAAAAGGTTAAAGAGTGCCAAAGACCTGCAGTAAAGATGGACTTTATTACTCCAACCTGTATTCAGTATCGGAACAGCCGTGTC
>NZ_JAIWNS010000096.1 GCF_020216685.1 Methanospirillum hungatei
ACCGAGATGTTTCCAAATCGTATTGCTGTATTTTTTTCCATCCTCTCAAAATATAATCAGGTTTGTCCTGAAGAATTGCGTCTCTCTCTAAATCGCGATGACTTTGGGAGATACCTCCTGGAATCTCCTCATCCCCAGACATACAGGACTCACTCTGTCTTAACGAATACCATATATGATACAAAAAAACAGCATCACCGTCCTATTTTTAAACAAGGATTTACCGGAACATGCCACTATAGTTTCACCAGTGATGCTCCCGCAGCAATTCAAAACGCCTCTCTTATTCTTGCCTATTTTGCAGAATATTGTGGTGTTGGATCAAGTGTATCACGGGGATGTGGTCAGGTAACCGTATCTGTAGTAGAGGAATCCTATGAGAACTAAAAAAATTACATCGGTATTTTCCCATGACATGTTGTTTGGGGAAGGGCACGACGATCATGGAGATATTCAGGATGATTATGATCTGCTCCTGTATGAATATTTTAAGACGATCGACCATCCGCTTCGAACTTCAAAATATGCTTATATGCCGGCAAAGAGTGTTGAATTCGGCAAGACCGACCAGCCAATGATAAATCATGTCCGGAATGGAATTCAGGCACTCATTGAACTGAACAAAACGCTTCTTCAAAGTGGTTCTTCACATTATCTCCCTGTCTTAAAATTGCGGGAGGTAATCGCCCTCTTTTCCATTCATGATCTTCATAAAACGATCGGAAAAGACTGGAGAGAGCAGTTTGATCTGGATGAAGATGAGGTGATGAGTTTTGCACATGCCATTCAGGCTGATATTTTTGCTCCAGCACTTACGCCAAACGATTTTCTCTCCGTTGCTGTTGCAACACACCCGACGCAGGGATTTCATGGTGATCTGTCACAATCATTTATACAATATAAAACGTGGGTTTTGCTTGCGGATATTTTTGCAAGTCTTGAAATGCCAGTTGTTACAGAGGGAATGAAGAAACATATAGCCTTTATAGATGCGGGAAAGACCTTTTATTATCATACATTTTCTGAATCAATTGGCCTGCTTTCCAACCTTGTACATGCTGCAGTGTCAGAGTGGGCAAAACAATATGCACTCTTCCCACTGTTGTTTTTTGAAAAGGGAGTAATCTACCTGGGGGATAAAAATTGTAGTCTTGAATTTACTAAATCAGGTCAGATTGAAGAGATCTATCAGGAACTTAAGAAAAAGATCCAGTCCTCTCATGAATCACTGTCAAGAGCGGAGACGCTTCAGAAATATATCCAGGTACAAGGTTCAAAAGGTCTTTTTTCAGTTGAAGAGTCTTTTTTCTTTTATTCAGGTATTCACACCGTCATAAAAGCATTTCTCGCTGCTGCAGTGATGACTAGTGAAAAGGATAATTCCGGAAATTTTGAGATAGATACTTCTACTCCTTCTCTGACTCTCAATAAATCAGATCTTGAGATGCAGTATCCTCCTGCTGAAGTGATTGATGTCCCAGCTCACTTCATCAAAAGTATATCAGTTAACGGAAATGTCATCCCTGTATCAGATGTCAGGATTATCTGCCATGGTGAAGAGAGAAAAGCAAAGAAGTATACTCTCGTGCCGGATTCTGTCTTTGTTGGAGAAGAAGAGGTTTTTGGGCTGATTACCATTACTGGAATCGGGCTCATGCCAAGTATGGTAGGATATCGTTCTCACATCCTTTCCGATTTTGGTGTTGACATCGGTTGGGATGAGTCAATCATCCCTCTTGCACGAGCAGTATCAGGAATAAGAAAAGATATAATAACAGAACTAATCAAATCCGGCTCTCTTCCGACCGATGATCCACTGCTTGAGACGTGCAGGTTGTTTCAGATCAATGAAGACCTTACTCAAAAGATGGTTACGTATGCATTGGAGCATCGGGGTCAGGATCACCATTCTGTAGGGGGTTTTTGGAATTATTCGTATGCTATTGCACGTGATCTGCTTGACCGGGAGGTTAACGGGATAGCGTTCTCACAGATTGCATCAATTCAAGAGAAGATTTCTTATCTGAATGCCCTGGTTGATGAGTATCTTTCTACTATTTCTCAAGAGAAGCTGGAAAAGTTTGAGTCTGCTATCCTCTATCCCTACAAAGAAAAACTTCTGGTATGGCTCTGTGAGAATCTGAGTATCAATGGATCGATGCTCTATGGCTCGTTCGAGAATAAAACCAATAAGTTTCAGGCATATTGTAAGGGGAGTGGCATCTGTCGTCTGACCAATGATACACCTTATGATAAAGAACGGAAGACGACCTCAATGGATGTGAGTATGCTCAAATACAGTTTCTCAAACCGGGTTCCCATCGGTTCAAGTGAGCCGAGTCTATATGTATCAGTTCCTGTCCAGATTGAACTGGGACTTCGATCCATCGGTCATGGAATTCGGAAAGGTTCTGATAAAATATACTTCAGACTTATTCCTGATTATCATTTCAGTCATACAACAGCCAGTATCTTTAGTCAGTTTGCAAATTATTTTGATGGCGATTCTGGAACGAGAATACTTGATTTAGCCAGGGAATTTTTAAGAGAGGGCCTACCTTCCGAGGATTCAATAGTCGGGCTTTTAATTGCTGAAACCGGCAGGAAAAACATCTGTCAATATGCAGGGCTCGGCTTTTCTTATCAGAATTCCACGTTTGATTTTGTTTTTAACAAAAAAAGAAATGGAGATGGAGAGTATTGGTTTTTTGCGTCGTATCTTGCATTAATTCTGGCGTATGTTACCGGTTGCAGGGTTATAGCCGGTGAAAACCCGATCTGTATGACCAGTGGTGATGAGTTCTCAGAGTTTGTTCTGCTGGAGGCCCCTCATGTAGCAATTAAAAGAATTTTTTCAGACAGAATCAGATTGTCAGATCTTAAAAAGACACTCTTGACAGCATCCCTGATCATCTCTATGGGATATGAGATTCGAATGGATGATGCAGCTTTTGTCCGATTTTTACAGACATTCCGAAATCATCCGTTCCCAGGGAGTACGTTATTGAAACAGATCAGGCGGGTATACGAGCAGGATAAAAAGAAAGGTGGTATGGGTGGTTTTGTTAATAGCGCCAGAGGCTGGCGAAAAGTGGATGGAGAGATTATCAGATCAGAGTATCCTGGCTTTATTTTCCAGGCCGTGAAACTTGACACCTTTGGAGAAGACCCTATGGCAGTAGCATCAATTCATGAACTTGCCCGTCTTGGGCTTAGTGTAGCGATTCCCAGGAATTATGAACCCCATAAAGTGGAGAAACTATTTCGGGAATCTGTTAAAGCAATTCTTGGAAAGAGGGGATCTCAGTATCCCCGTGAGGATTATGTGGACGCAGTAAGTGGGAGACTATTAAAAATGATAAAGCGTGCTGGAGATGATCAGTTCTCACGAACTCAGGGACTATATAACTTTAGTCTGGTTGTATCATATGCAGAGTATTTCGTGGATCATATCTTCTATCAGTTAGCTTCAGGCGACCCTGGAAAACTAAAGCGTGCTGCAAATGATCTTGCTGATGGATTCTATTCAGCCACTCTGCAGCTAAGGGAAGAGTACTATGAATCACGAAGAGAGACATCCGAATCAGAACAAGATGTGACATCAGAACAGGAGAACTAATTATGGCAGATAAAGCAATCCAGTCATTTTATGAGAGTATTAAACCCTATACTCTGGAAAAGCCGGAGAGAAAACCAAAACAGAATTATGTCAGTATTCTTATCCTTCGCGAGCTGCAGAGTGCTGCACGGTTCACAACCGATGGAACTGAAGCAAACTCATCCATCATTCGGATTGGAGATGAGGAAGTAACCGTCGGTAAACTTTTTGGGAGAAAACAGGTTGCGAGTGACAGGCGGATAGCAAAAGCATTACAACGGGATCTGATCGCTGAAAAGATGAACTCCTTTTACAAGAAAGGTGGTTGGAGTGGGTGCTCGATGGAAGTGACGAAGATGTGTCAGAAATGCCCTGAATGTGCACTGTTTGGGAGTGCTGCATCAGAAGGGGAGATGAGTGTCACATCTCGGGTCATGTATGATGAAGCCTATACCATTCGAGGTATTAATTCAGTAGTAGAAGAGTTCTTTCAGAATGCTCCGGGTGATGATTATGCAAAGAAAGCAACATCAGGGATCCGTGAACCTGATTTCTTTAAGGAAGGGACGTTATTTCCCTGTGTGGTCACATTACGTGATGTAACCTGTGAAGAGGTCTTGTTCTTCCTCAACATTACCGACAGAAATACCCGGTATGGTGCGACCGGGACACGGTTTGGTAAGACGAGAAACCATATTCTTGGGGTTTTTGCCTCAAATCGTGAAGGCCCTTCAAGTCTTGAAATTTCACGGGGTATCGCATTACGACTTGCCGGAGGTGATGAAGTACATCTGCCTGATTCAGAATCGTTAAAGAGGGTCTTAGAACTTGACAGTCTGCCCCTTCATGATGTGAAAAAGAGTGCTCTGGAAGCGTATCAATACCTATTGAAGATGCATAGGATAGCCGGGATTGAACTTGGAGAGTCAGAGGTGGCTGATCTTCTTGACGCAATGAAGGATGATGCAGTCATAAAAGAAATTCTGATCACTCAGATTGATAAAATATCTGATTTCCTTGCGGATCAATAACGGGTCCGGAGTGGCGTATGAACAACCAGTCTTCAGTCAGAGCGTTTGAAGGGGTTCTTGAGATGATGAGCGAACTCTTCTTCGCCTCTCTTGAACCGGGGAATAACTATACAACCAGACCCCTTATACTGAATACTGCTCTGTATTATGCTCTCGGGTACTGTAGTGGCAGATATGTGAATGTTCCAGTAAAGAAAGGTTCTGCAAAACAAAATCCTACCTATGTTGAAGATACGACATCTTTTTACTCAAATCTCTATGTTTCTCCTGCAAAACCAGTAAACAACATCAGATTTGCGAGTGAGATTACCAATGCGAGAAGTGATGAGTATATTCAATACAACACCTATGAAAAGCAGATGAATTCTCCAACCGGGAAATATGGGGTGCGGAAACAGATCCTTCCTGGTGGAAAATTTGTCTTCTTTGTCCTCTCCTTTGATGGGAATGAACCTGATCTTCCGGCATATATCAGACTTGGTAAGAAGCGGAGTAAAGCCTCTGTTATCTGGTCAGAATGTCCTGTCACGAGAAAAAAGGGGTCATATATACTGAATCATCCGGTACTGGTTGATGATCTGACTCAGATTCCCTCTCGTGATATTTCGTTTAAACGAATGCAGCCATTTGATGTGATTGAACGGGGTGGTTTTGAGGGAGAATACATTCAGATACAGAGAGGGGGAAAAGAGAAGAAGGAAGATGTTGTTTTTCCAGCTTCTATCAGGTTTTTACAAAGGATTCGTTCATGATAATTGAAGGGTTATCCATTCCGAGGTATGATGCAGAGCCACTGCGGGAACCATTTCTCCCGTATGGTCACCAAATTACGACTCGTGCGGTCATGAAAGAGAAGGACAACTTTTTTCTGTTTATTACGGCTCCAACCGGTGCAGGAAAGACTGAATCGTGGGTTGTCCCGGCACTCACCGGGGGGGATAAAGGCGTTGTTTTTGCATTATATCCGACAAATGCTCTTGCTCTGGATCAGTACAAGACAATTTCATCCTTACGTGATATCCTCGCTCCTTCCCGTCAGGTTGAGTTTTTGGATTCTGAACGGTTAGCGACCTTACGGTATGAGTATCCGGTCAGAGTATCGAAAGGTGAGGTGATTACGCACATTCTTCAGAGGATGTCTGCACAGGGTGGGGGTATTATTGTAACCAATCCGGATATCTTTGTCCTTGCGTTAAAGAATGTGTTTATTGATCCCTATGTTGAGAGTGCGGTCAGGACCTGTGTCAGTTCCGTGATCTTTGATGAATTTCATCTCTATGATCTGAAACAGACTGATTTCCTCCTCTTCCTCTTTGATGATCTGATCTCGTCAGAGCATTGCTCTATTCGGAAATTTGTCTTCCTCTCTGCTACTCCATCAGAGGGAATGATAGAGAAGATCAGGGACGTGATTGGTGGGGATCTTATCATTGCAGATGAATTTTGTGATGAGAAGGTGGTTGATCAGCGGCTTATTCTTCCTCCGGTTGAGATGTTCTTTCTCCCGGCTAAGAAGTTCTCGTCAGGGGAGATATTTCTCTCTCGCTTCTCTGAATTTGAGCCGTTTTTATCCGGTGTTCGCACTGGAATTATCTTTGACAGTGCTATCGAGGTTGCTGTTGTCAGTGAGTTTTTACGGACCAACACGTCCTACCGGGTCTGTGAGCAGAGCGGGTTTAGAAAGGACTCAATGGATGAACCATTTGATATTCTCGTAGGAAATAAAGCGGTTGAAGTAGGGATTGATTTTAAAGGTGATTATTCAATTCAGCACCTTATCTTCTCTGCCTTCTCTGTGAGCGAATTTCTTCAGCGGTTTGGAAGACTTCGAAACCCTGACCCTGAAATTTTGTATCGGGCTATCTGCTTTGCTCCAGAGTCTGTCTGTTCATATTTCTCTCAATATGAATCGATTTCGAGGAGTCAACTCAAGGATGGACTGGAACGGACGATGCGGGATTCACGGGTCTACACGAGTTTTCGGTGGAGATGGGGATTTTTGGAGGCATGGGAGTATATCTGTCACCGGGCCTATGGTTACCTGGCTTCAGATATTATTCAGTGTCGGGAGAAGAAGGGTTTTCTCTCTAAAACCGGCGGTATGACTACGAAAACCCGTGAAGAATACCTGGTTGAATCTGCCAATCGGATGTACCAGCATTATTTTTCTGATATTTCTCTGGATCCTCGCTCCATCTCCCCGTTTCTCATTCCTCTTGATAAGGCAAAGGATTCAGTTCTGGATATTATGGCCGAACTGAGCCCGTTTCGAGGAGGGGGCTTTTCGGTTGTGATCTATTATGAGCCCTCCGGAAAGATTCAGCAGTATGATCTCTTCTTTCTGCTCCGGTGGACCGAGATTGAATTTCTCAGATGTGAGGCGTTTGTGAAAAAAGTGCCTGAAGATCTCCGGTCCTCAATTAAGAATTATGAGACCGGGACCATTGGATTTGCCTATGTCACGGGTATGCGTACAAAGCCCCGTTCTGTCAGATTGGAAGGAAAGGTGTTAGATCAGATCTGTCTTCCTGAGGAGAGACGTATCCCTTGCAAGGAGAGGGGTCTGTTTCCTGTGGTAAAGGATGATGACAAGAGACCGATTCCGGGTCTTTCGCTTATTGAGCGGGAACTCATGGTAAAAGGAGTCTTCTGCCGGTATCTTGATCTGTCAGCGTATCAATCTAGAAAATACTATGAATTGGGTGATTACGCCTCTTTAATCCCATATAAAGATGGGAGTCTTGCAATTGGTCAGGATGCATTCATAGCAGACTGTGCTGTAGCGGAGAGTCTTTCTTATGAGAGATTTCTCCCTTCAATTCTGTAATTTTTTAGAAAACCCATTAGGAATTGATTTAACCTTCATCCAGGCTTTGGTTTGCCGGGATACTGCAGAAAACGCTTCAGCGTGTGGTGATTGAAATGAGTAAAGGTATTATTTTAATCTGGGTTTTCATTCTCATTGCAGCTATTGCTCTGTGTGGATGTACTGATGTACCGACAGGAAACCGGTATGATGGGATGTCATTGCAGGAGATCCGATCTGTTGCTATCAGTCCAGGATATGATTCGGTCTTTCGCGGAATAGAGCAGTACAGGGGTAAGGTCATTCACATAACCGGTCAGGTCATACAGGCACAGTCTGATGGTGAGGGGTATGTTCTTCGGGTGGCGACTATTCCAACATATTTCGGACTGTATACCGACGGTGTTTACTGGGTAAATTACGATGGTTCTCAAGGCCGGGTGAGGGAGTCTGATCTCGTTGATATGTATGGAGAAGTGATCGGGCTTCGAACATATGAGACCGTTTTAGGCAGTTCTATGACTATCCCCGAACTTCGGTCATTGCATCTCTCATCCAGAGCAAAACCGACCCCGACTCCGACGTTGAATCCAGACGATTACCTCATTCTGAAAATGGATTCTCTTCGCGATGAAGGTGATTATGTCAAGCATAATGTAGCACGGGGAACGATTCAGAATACGGCAAAAGCAAATCTGGCCTATGGGTCTGTTCAGGTGTCGTTCTATGAAAGCGAGAATGGACCGGTTATTGCTACCTCCTCGGATCATGTCTCAAATCTTGGTCCTGGTGAGATATTTGAGTATAAAGTGGTGAATTATAAAGATGCAGAACGGGTCTCGTATGCACGTGCAAAGATTGTAAATGCCAGGTTTGATTGAATCCTGAAAGGAGAATGCATGGTACTTATGGCCCGGTGGATTGATGACATGATCAATGTGTCTGATATCAACCAATTTTTATACTGCCCGAGGAGGCTTTTTTACCTGCAGTTTTACCAGACGCAAGGAGTTAATGAGTTCCTTGTTGATGGGAGGAGAAAGCATCAGAGACAGGGGAGGAGAGGAGGTTATGTATTTGAACTCTATCTCAGTTCTGAGCGTCTTGGATTGCATGGTAAAATTGATCTCATCGATGAGTCTGATGGGATGAAACCTATTGAACGAAAGCGCGGGGACAGGTATTTTGAGAATGATGTTATCCAGTTATGTGCATATGGGCTGCTTCTTGAGGAGTATCTTGGGAAACCTGTTGATACCGGGATTTTGTATTTATTTGGTACGAACCGGAGGGCCGAGATTGCTCTGACTGATTCAATAAAACAGAAGACTATCAGTGTCATTGAGGATATCAGGTCAATGACCCCTGATTCAATCCCTGGGTTTATTGATAATCCGAAAAAATGTACTAAATGTAGTGTACAACTCTATTGTCTGCCGTATGAATCTCATGTTCTTGAAGGAGGGGAAGATGAATATTGAGAATGAGGTCCATATAGAGAATGCTTCTGAATCAAAACGAGAACCCAAACCTCCTGAAGGGCTTTTGGAAGATGATACAATTTATATAACTACCCCCTATGGGAAGATATCTCTGGATGGAGGAAGGATTCAGGTTAAGGATTCTGATGGAGAGATTGTGGCCTCATTTCCTTTGGAAAAAGTGTGCACAATGAATGTTTTTGGTTCTGCCAGTGTATCTACTCCTCTTCTTAAGCACTGTTCTGACAAAGAAGTTGTGATCAATTATTTTACCAATTTTGGCAAGTATTTCGGTTCATTTGTCCCTTCCAGGAATACCATTGCTCTCGTGAGGAGACATCAGGCAGGGATTACAAAAGAGAAGTCTCTTGCTATCTGTCGTGAGATTATTCATGCCAAATTACAGAATTCATGTGTTTTTCTTGCAAGGAAGAGGGTTGAAGTTCCTTCTTTGCTGAAAGAATTACGGGACAGATCCCTCCATGCGGTTTCTGTTGATTCTCTTCGGGGGATTGAAGGAGAGGCTGCAAGTATCTATTTTCCGATGCTCTCTTCGAGCCTTCCCGATGAGTGGAGATCTGATAAACGGACAAGAAGGCCTCCCCGTGATGAACTGAATGCTCTGCTCTCTCTTACGTATACGATGGTGAATACTGAGGTTATCAGTGCTCTTCGTCAGTACAATCTTGATCCTTTTATAGGGGTTATGCATGTTGACCGGCATGGAAAGCCAGCATTAGCACTTGATCTTCTTGAAGAGTTCAGACCGGTTTTTTGCGATGCGTTTGTTGCACGGCTGATTAATAAACGGATGATTACAAAGGATGACTTTACCCAAGGGTCGCGTCTGAATGATACGGCTTTTAAGAAATATCTGGGGTTTTATCATGATTTCATGGAGGAGTCATTAAAGCATCCTCGTTTTAAGTATTCTGTCTCAAGAAAGAAGGCTATTCAAATTCAGGCAATTATTTTCCGAAAAGCAATTTGTGGTGAGCTGAAAGGGTATTACCCGTTTATTTATGCCAGGTGATTGCATGGTTCGGTTGGTTATTACCTATGATATCAGGAAGGATAAGATTAGAAATAAGTTATTTCGCCTTTTAGAGAAGTATGGAGCATGGAAACAGTATAGTGTGTTTGAGCTTGAGATAAATCCGGTCCACAAGGTTGAGCTTTTTCATAGTATTGCCGATCTTATTGAAGATACTGACAGAGTCAGGATATACGATTTATGTGAACGATGTCAGGGAAAGATTACAGAGTTAGGAGAAGTATCTCCTGATAAGATGCAGGTTGTGATATGATCTCTTTCTTTTCATGACAGGATATAAGGTGATGGGATGATAATGATCCATGATCAACTCCTCTTTTTTCCAGAACGATAAGGAGTTATATGATAAAAACAGACAAATATTGTGGCGGTCACAACGGAAAAGAAAACCCGATAGGGATTGAAATCCTCATTGTATGCTCCGAGAAGTCTGGATCTGAGGGTCACAACGGAAAAGAAAACCCGATAGGGATTGAAATTTGAGTGCCCTGAGTTCTGCGAGAGTTGACAAACTGGTCACAACGGAAAAGAAAACCCGATAGGGATTGAAATGCAGGTGCCATAGGAGACATATTCGGGCTTATTGGGTCACAACGGAAAAGAAAACCCGATAGGGATTGAAATTATGATCCTGATGGGTCCGAGGATGGTGGTCAGGAACGTCACAACGGAAAAGAAAACCCGATAGGGATTGAAATCAAACCAGATTGGCAGCACCTGGACCGAATCCAAAGTCACAACGGAAAAGAAAACCCGATAGGGATTGAAATATTTTGGAACCGCAAAAACCCCAGCATTTGGGTGTCGTCACAACGGAAAAGAAAACCCGATAGGGATTGAAATACAAATACCATGCGTAGTCATACCCTGTCAAAACGGTCACAACGGAAAAGAAAACCCGATAGGGATTGAAATTTATGCCGGGTTTCATGCGGCGCTGAACACAGTCTCGTCACAACGGAAAAGAAAACCCGATAGGGATTGAAATTCGAGTATCTCAACACCGACCAGAACTACTTTTCAGGTCACAACGGAAAAGAAAACCCGATAGGGATTGAAATTCATACGGCTGGTATATCGCAAACCGACCATTACGACGTCACAACGGAAAAGAAAACCCGATAGGGATTGAAATCATGGCTGAATAGGAAGAGTCGTTCACAACTCTTGCAAGTCACAACGGAAAAGAAAACCCGATAGGGATTGAAATTGATGCGATTGATGAGGTTGATTTTCCGTTCAGAGAGTCACAACGGAAAAGAAAACCCGATAGGGATTGAAATTTTGGAGTGAAACGATGACAGAACTCTACCAATACGTCACAACGGAAAAGAAAACCCGATAGGGATT
>NZ_JAIWNS010000097.1 GCF_020216685.1 Methanospirillum hungatei
GGGTATTCAGATTTCCTTTCCGGTACTCTTCCTCATCCACATCCATGACTTCTCCGTCGGTATACGAACTCCCGTTCCATTGAGAGAGAAGTCTTGCAGCAGACTCCGGCGATGTGGCAAAAACTCCGGAATAGATCTTGACACCGGTCGGAATACCCAGGATGAGGGTTTTTGCTCCGGTACAGGAGTATACATCCCGTGCTGTCCCGTCCCCTCCACAGAATATGATGATATCGCAGTTATTCTGAAGAAATTTTTTACATGCTTCAATCGTATCCGCCGCAGTAGTGAGGATGGATGTATCCTGGTCAGGTTGAGGATTATCTGGATGATACAGGCAGGTACAGGAAAGTTTTGCAGATTTCAGTTCATCTTCCCCCATCTCTCCGCCGGCCGTGAAAAAAAGAAGGTCTTTCCGGGTTAAACCGGTTAGAAACCTGATTGCTTTTGCAGGAGATTCCCTGACTGCACCCCTCTCAATTGCTTCCTTTATACGCCCGTCAGTTCCTTTCAGGCCTACCGCACCTCCCATCCCGGCATAGGGATTGACGATAAACCCGACTTTTATCATGATATGGCAGGAAGTTTTTTCAGGGATTCTGCAATCAGATCTGCCGGATATTCATAATCAACGAGGGATCCTGCAAAGTATCCTTCATAGCTTGAGAGATCAAAGTGTCCATGACCACTGTTATTAAAGAGGATGGTCTTTGCCTCTCCGGTCTTTTTGCATTCAAGTGCCTTGTCGATTGCAACCCTGATGGCATGTGCAGACTCAGGTGCAGGAATGATACCTTCTGCACGTGCGAACATCACCGCTGCATCAAACACCTCATTCTGATAGACAGAGGTTGAATCAATCAACTGATCTGCATGAAGTCGTGATACCAGTGGTGCCATTCCATGATATCTGAGCCCCCCGGCGTGGATGGAGGGAGGGATGAAATCATGACCCAGGGTAAACATCTTCAGGAGCGGCGTCAGGCCAGCAACATCACCGAAATCATAGGCATACATCCCTCTGGTCATGGATGGACAAGCGGCCGGTTCAACCCCTATGATCTCCACATCCGGATTCTTCCCGTCGATCTTATCCTTCACAAACGGGAAACAAAGACCGGCAAGATTTGACCCTCCACCTGCGGAAGCAATGACGATATCTGCTTTCTCATCAACCATGTCAAGTTGTTTTTGTGCCTCCTGGCCGATGATGGTCTGATGCAGGCAGACATGATTGAGGACACTTCCAAGTGAGTAGTTCGTGTTGTCATGGGTTGCTGCATCCTCAACCGCTTCAGATATGGCGATACCAAGACTGCCGGGGGTGTCCGGATCCTTTGCAAGGATCGCCCGTCCTGAGTTGGTATCTGGTGATGGCGAGGGAACACAGGTGGCTCCCCAGGTCTGCATCATCATCTTCCGGTATGGTTTCTGGTCATAACTTCCCCTGACCATGTAGACTTTACATTCCATACCAAAGAGCTGGGTGGCAAATGCAAGGGATGACCCCCATTGCCCTGCACCGGTCTCGGTGGCAATCCGTTCAATCCCTTCCTTCATATTATAATATGCCTGGGCGATGGCGGTGTTTGGCTTGTGTGACCCAGGCGGGCTTACTCCTTCGTACTTATAGTAGATCTTTGCCGGAGTTTTCAGGATCTTCTCAAGACGGTGTGCACGAAAGAGTGGGGACGGTCTCCAGAGGGTATAGGTATCACGGACTTCCTCAGGAATGTCAATGTACCGGTCCTGGCACATCTCCTGTCTGATAAGTTCTTTTGGAAAGATCGGTTCGAGATCTGAAGGTCCGACCGGCTTTTTCGTCTGGGGATGCATCGGGGGATCGAGAGGGGTTTTCAGGTCTGCCTGAATATTATACCACTTTTTTGGGATCTCATTTTCATCAAGAATGATCTTCGTATTCATGTATACTTTAGTTTATCAATGCACATATTTATACATTCGTGAAGAATGTAGATCATTTGGTTCTCAAGGACTGAATTATGGTACTTTAATATCCGGACATCGGTCAGATTTTCGCAGAATAACACCATTCTTATTTATTATTCCCTAAACGGAGAATAGTTCTGACATACTGCGCTGCTATTGGATATATCTCTTCAATCCATTCTGAAAGATTTCTGTCCTCAAGAATAAACGGGGAAGAGCCGCATAACCGGATAATATTTCTCTCCCTTCCTGATCTTTTTGGGAAATTATACGTTAATAGCCCCAGTTCAGGCCTGGGTTCATAAAATCCTTTCTTGTCAGATCGTAAAAATTCAGGTTTCGACCAGTCTTTCACATCGCAGATATTCGATATTTTGATCTGCTGTGAAGGCTCATGCTCTACCAGGTGAATTGTTTTTCCGCGAATAGTAAAAAGAAGGGAGAGATCTTCATGAATCATCCTGATTAATTCACAAAATAAACCTGCACCATGCATACATGGCACTTTTGAACCGGTGCAGCTACACTTCCATGTGATATCTCCTGATTGAGGAATAATGGGGAGTCCCGCTTCTTTACATAGGGATTCGAGTGCAGCCGGATAATCCCCGGACCGTATTGATTCATAAGAAGAGGGATGCTCTCGAAGGATATTCTGGATCCTGCCCCATTCATCCGTATTAAAGGTTCGAAACTGCAAACTGGTGTCTGTTATCACATTCTCCTGAACCTTTGCACTGACAAGACCATCAGATATACTGGTAATAGCGATGATACCCTTGTTTGCAAGTTCATTCCCCTTTCGTATAATTTCAGGATCATAAGCCCCCTCTAAACATTTCCATAACTCTGAAATCCACCATCCTTCACCCAGAAATGTCTGCCTGCTTATTGAATGAGAACCGCGACCTGACTTCCCTGACATCAGAACTCATCCTCTCCGATGGAGGCATGTAACCGAAGCACCTCAATTAAATCACTATTGTTCATATCGGCCAGCCACTCCTCTCCCGTCGGAATAATCTCCCTGGCAAGTGACTGTTTCTCTGCAAGCATATTATCTATCTTCTCTTCCAGCGTTCCTGATCCGATCATGAGATGGACCTGAACATTTCGTGTTTGTCCGATTCGAAAAGCCCTGTCCGTAGCCTGATCCTCAACTGCCGGATTCCACCACCGATCAATGTGAAAGACATGAACCGCCCGCATCAAATTAAGGCCGGTTCCCCCTGCCCGGAGTGATATCACAAAAAACCGTGGGCCGTCAGGATCTGAAAATCTCATGATGTTCTCTTCACGTTTCAATCGTGGGGTCTTCCCGGTCAGGAGAAGCACTTCTTCTGAAAAGGCAGAACTGATAATGTTTACAAGACCTTCTGCGAAGGTGGCATACTGAGTAAACAGTACTGCGGCATCCCCTTCTTCCCTGATCTCTTCAAGCATCTCTAACAGCCTGATGATCTTTCCTGATCTTTGGATATTGGTAATATCTCCTCCGTAGGGAAGGGCCGGATGATTACAGATCTGTTTTAACCTGATAAGAGCAGCAAGAATAGCTCCCCTTCGTTCAAACCCGCTGACATCCTGAAGATTTCCTGAAAGATCATCAATCACGGTCTGGTATGCCCGGATCTGTTCGGATGTCAGGGTATAATACTCACGGATCTCCATTTTGGATGGCAGATCAGAGATTATCGCCGGGTCTGTCTTCAGTCTCCTTAACAGAAAGGGACGAATAAGTCTTGTAAGTTCACTCTTCTTCTCCTGATTCTTGTCCTGCTCTATCGGAGCAATATAATTTTTTTGAAAAAAAGGAAGAGAATGAAGAAGTCCCGGACATAACAGATCCATGATTGCCCAAAGTTCAACCAGACTGTTCCCGACGGGGGTTCCGGTTAATGCAACCCGGTGAACTGACCGTATCAGTTTCATGGCCTGAAATTGTGCACTACCCGGGTTTTTTATATGATGGGCTTCGTCCAGAATAAGGGAAGACCAGGTTATCTGACGTAAAAATGCATTGTCGCGATGAACAAGTGCATACGTCGTGATAAATATGTCTGCATTTTTTCGCGATGCCAGAAATGACACTCCCTTTTCGCGATTAGGGCCATGATGAGCCCGAACGACAAGTCCGGGTGCAAACTTTGCCAGCTCACGTTCCCAGTTCCCGATAATAGAAGTAGGACAAACGATAAGAGCCGGTTCCTCCCTATCCTCCTGAAGGGATGAGAGAATATATGCAATGGCCTGAATGGTTTTTCCAAGACCCATATCGTCTGCAAGACATACTGAAAACCCAATATTTCTTGAGCCGATAAGAAACGAATATCCCTTTACCTGGTACGGACGAAGCATTCCAGTAAATCCGGGGATTTGCGGAAATATTTCGGTTTTTATGCCTTCCCTGATAAATTGTTGAATCTTTTCTGTCCATTCATCTCCAGGGGTAATGACAATATTTTCCTCCTCTTCATCAAGGAGTCTGATATACGAACGAACGGTAAAGCCATGCTTAGCTGTTTTTTTTGCCTTTTGAAGGAGTGACTGAAGAATTTCCCGATCATATGCCACGATGCGTCCATGAATTTGGATGACTCCTGCAGTCTGATGCGCATATGAAAAAAATTCCTGTTCATTCAGGGAGATATCATCAATGATAATGCGATAATCAAAAGAGAGCAAAGAATCAAGTCCAAAGGAGGTATTACATCCTTCATTCCGGTTCACAATCATCTGAATTTTTGGAATGATACGAGGCCCGGTCCACCATTCAGGAAGGATCAGTTCATATCGCAACGTTCTAATTCTGGGGATTTCTTCAGATAAAAAATTCAGAATATTCGATTCTGGTATCGCAAGACCCATTCCAAAGGGGGATGTGACTGGTGATGCAGGTTTTGAGAAAGCGCTGCATACTTCAGTGAGGGCTTTTTTCATGTCTCCCCTTGGATCAAGACTGTCCGGAATAGAGAGTTCTTCAATCACCTGAGAGTTTTGAATGTCATTATCAGTGATGAGTGTATCAGGATCGTCTATTGGTCGGAGGTATGGGACAAGATAATATATCCCTTCAGAGGGGCCATCAAGACGAAGACATATATGATACTGGGGGTCATCCGGAATACAGTGATCAGGAAGTTCTGCCCATGCACTCAATTGCATCCCCCATTGGGCCTTTAGCCGTGCATTTCTCCCTGGCAGCTCTTTTTGTATGCTGCCTGTTAATGTTTTCAGACAGATACACTCCTGAAGTGAATGAAAAAGGGTTTCTTCGGAGAAATGATCCAAATCTTGCCGAAGGGCACAGGCTCTGGTTATAACCTGTGTGATAATTGAATTCATGAATAAATTCAGAATACTCTCATGACTCATCTGAACCGGACTCTCCAGTCCGTTTTCTATAAAAAGGGTCTGTATATCCGGCATTGATCGGAGCAGGATCTCAATTCTTCGTTTGTCATCAGATGCAGGTACCGCTCTCCAGATGGCTCTTGTCCCCCCGGAAGGATTCGGGCCGGTTGCAGGAAGATATCTGCCCCTTGAGACGAGTTCACATGCCAGAAGCGTGACTGCCATCCAGTATCGAAGAGACCCGCTTATAACAAATGAACTGACCTGTTCTTCCTTCGTGAGAATATCTACCAGAAGCGACGTCTGGGTGAAGGATAATGGAACTTCATAAAAGCGAAATGAATCTGGGTGCTGATTATAGCTGATATCGCACGTTATGTGATCGAAAGATTTGAACGGAAGTGTTATCCCGGGAAGTTTGAGAGTATAGGTCTTACTTGTTGAAACAGGCAGATTTGAAAAGGGTGTCAGGACTCTCTGAATTTCTTCCCCGGTGACGGCATATACATGAGGGTAAGGAGTTTTCTCCTTCTTTTTCACTCCCGGTAATGGGCGTTTGACAGAGTAATCCTCCCCGAATAAGATAAGAGCATCGGGTTTTTCCGGAGTATACAGACAATGGAGGATAATCATGGTACTATATGACTTTCGATTTCAGGCAATCTCTGTCAGATTTTTTCGCATATTGCCATACTGCTTACAGTAAGACCGTTATTCCCCGGTGATTCTTCCATCGGATTGGTTTTTTATATGCAGATATAATATCCAGATGATCACCAGAATGACCGGCCAGATCATGGCCCACCCGGTAAAGCAGAATATTATCCCGGTGAGAACCAGAGAGACGGCACTGACTCCCATACCTGACCGGGAGTCTTTCATAAGCACCAAACCTGCTGCACATCCAGCACAGTAGGTGAGGATAAACGTTGCATTTGGTATCTGTATGAGCACATCAAGGGTTATTATCCCACTCATATAAATGACGAGTATCAGATAAAAACAACATAAGAGGAACATAAGTCCGCCGACCGGGGTCTGGTAAACTGAATGAAGGAGTGAGAACTGTCGTGGTGCATATCCTGCCTTTGAAATAGCATAGGCAAGCCGTCCTGCTGCACCGGTATATGCAATCGCCGGAGCAGTCGTGATAAACAGAGTAATAATGCCTGCAATAATAACTCCGGAAGTCCCGAATGAGAGATGTATCAGATGAATCAGGGAGACTTCTGATATTCCCGGTCCATAACTCCCCGTCCCAATCACGGCACATGCAGTCGCGAGGTACAGGATACTGATGATCACCGATGCGATGATGGTGCCCCTGACCACATCCCTGCCAGGGTCTTCAAACTCTTCGGTGACATGTGAGATAGCCTCCCACCCAAGAAAACACCAGAAGATAAGCGTTGCAGCATGACCCACACTTGGCCATCCGTGTGGCATAAATGGAACAAAATGTGACGGTTCAATGGCATGTATACTTCCGACTACCGCCCCGATAAGGATGGCAATGGTCGCAGCAACAACGGCCATCTGAACCCCTCCGGTCAGTCTCATCCCGAAAAAATTCGTCCCGACTGCGATGAAGATGATAATTCCGGTGATAATCAGTCTGCCAGCCTCTCCAAGGCCAAAAGCACTTGCTGCATATCCGGCACCGGTGAGTGCGATGATAGGGACTGCCATGATGGCCGAGAGTAAAAAGAACCAGCCGACAAGCATGCCGATATCTGCATTCCATGCCCTTGTCACAAAATACGACACCCCTCCGGCATGGGGGAACCGGACTGAGAGAAATCCCATACTAAGCGCCATTGGGATTGCCAGAATGCTCATGAGGATCCAGGCAAGAATAGATGCAGGACCTGCTGAATCGGCAGTAAGGCCAGGTAAGAGTAAAATCCCTGAACCCAGGACTGATCCGATATAGAGGGGTATTATCTGCCAGAGGGACAGGGATGCTGTTTTTGGTATTGATGGCTGCACGGATATCACGGATATTGGAAATGGCTTTATGAACCCCTATCTTTCGTATTCAGACAAGAAAAATACATCCCTGAAGACACTGGCAATTAATTATACTTTTCTTCCTCGCGGATGCTTTCCAGCCATGCATTGAAACGACGAACAAATGTAATTCTCACTTCCCGGTTATCATGAGTTCTTTGAGTCAGGTGTGGTTCATGCGTATGTTCGCATACCGCGGGCATGGTTTCAGATCCTCCATCCCACGTATTTATCGGGAAACCTGCCCGTTTTAACCGGGGATCCCAGGTTGCATCGATCAGTTTCCATTCACCTGCAAGAAAAACCTCTAAACAGAGATGAACTGATGATGGAAGGTCTGGAAAAAGAATGGTTATTGATTCAGGATAATGAAATGGCTGATCCTGCCACCTGAACGGGATGTACCGGTATCTGGTCCTGACTCCGAGTTGTTGAAACATCCATGCTAGAAGATGGTGTTTTGGTCCGCACCACCCTTTATTTTCAGTAACCATCCGTCGAATGATATCGTCTGAATCATTCCACTCTGGGACGATTGCATACGGGATGTCCCTGATATGCGTAAAGACAGAAATGAGGCCCTCCTCTTTTAAAAGGCCTTTCGTCCACTCTTGTAATAAGGAAGAGTACAATGTATTTCCATTCATTATGTGTGATGCTTTGTATACCTCACTATCATAAGGATTTAACCCCTGTTCAGGAATATATGTACGTGGAAAGTTGTATCTTTCTTTAGCTCTCATCTTTTCTGGGACTTTTCATCCATAGAATGTATGGAGGATTCACACCGGTGTCAGAAGATAATCTGAAGGCAGTTTGTATTTATGCCCGGAATCAGAAAGGGGTCCTGAAAGAGATAGCCGGGACCTTTGCAGACCATAATGCAAATATTGTCATGATCCATCTGGAGACGATACATGGCCGGACTGAAGATGTTTTTGATGAACTCTATATTGAATATGAAGGTGATGTTCATCAGGAGGATCTCATGAGTGCCTTACATGAACTATCCGGTGTACGGGATGTTATTGAGCATGTCTCTTTTGGGGATATTTATGGTAAACGGGTTATCATCATCGGTGGAGGGGCCCAGGTAGCCCAGGTTGCCATGGGCGCCGTCAATGAAGCCGATCGACATAATATCAGGGGAGAGCGGATAAGTGTGGATACCATCCCGCTTGTCGGGGAGAAAACGCTTGCCCAGGCGGTTGATGCCGTGACCCGGCTGCCACGGGTGGAGATCCTGGTCCTTGCCGGCTCAATCATGGGAGGAGCAGTTTCAGAATCGGTTGATCGGGTAAAACTCGCAGGCATTCCTGTTATTGCCCTGAATATGGCTGGAAGTGTTGCAGACCATGCCGACCTTGTCGTCACCGATCCCATTCAGGCAGGAGTGTTTGCCGTGATGCATGTATCTACCATAGCAGTATTTGATGTAAACCGTGTAAGGGGGAAAAAATTCTGAATATTTCTTTAGATCGGGCATTAGATGTCCTGATGCATGATGGTCTGGTTGTATATCCGACCGATACCCTGTATGGTCTGGGAGCTGATGCCTTATCGGATGAGGCAATTCTGAAAGTATTTGAAGCAAAGGGCAGGGAATATCATAAACCCATCTCGATTGCGGTATCAGATCCTGACATGATTGGTGCGGTAGCCTATGTGGATGAGATGGCAGAACAGTTTATTGAAGAGTTCCTACCCGGACCGGTCACCCTCATCCTTCCTGCACGAAATATTTTATCACCACGGCTTACCGCCGGGACGAAAAAGATTGGAATCAGGTATCCGAATCATGAGGTGGCCCTTGAACTGATATCCCGGTATGATACTCCGATAACAGCAACCAGTGCCAATCTGTCCGGTGGTCCTGACCCGGTCACAATTGATCTCTGTAATGTACCGTATGACTGTGCGGTCAATGTCGGTCCCCTCCCAGGAACGCCCTCAACGGTCGTTGATCTGGAGTTTCATGAGATCGTCCGGGTTGGAGCAGATATAGAATCAGTTGCATCATTTCTGGCAAAGTGGTCCTGATGAAACCGATTCGTCTTCGTGATTTTGTCAGGGATAGGAATGGATGGTACTATGCCGTCGCAGCCTATGACAATACCTCTACGGTGGGATCGGTCCTGCGATATATCCCTGACCCTGCCGGAGACCGGACAGATGGCACCGGAACCAGGTACCGGAAGGTAGAGTTTGAAGAAGCGTATCGTCTCATAGCAGAGCATCATCCAGACTGGGCTGGTCTTGTTCACCGGATTCCGCATGATCAGATAACTGCTGTGTTAAAGCCGGATGAAGGGATAGAACAGATCGCATCCACTCATCCGAAGGTTGCAAAACTGGTAAAAGCCCTTCATCTTCCCCCCTGTACCTTTGGTGTGACCGGCTCTCTTCTCTGTGGTCTTGGGGGAGAACATTCCGATATAGATGGAGTTGTGTATGGGTCAGCCTTCAGACATGCCCAAAAGCAACTGGTCAGAGCCATTCAGATGGGTTCGGTTGAGGAATTGAGTGAAGATCTCTGGAAGACCGTTTACCGGAAACGAAATCCAGATACCTCATATGAAGAATTCATCCTGCATGAGAAGAGAAAATTAAACCGTGGTCAGGTGGACGGAACATATTTTGACCTTCTGTATACCCGTGGATATCAGGATCTTCCTGGGTTTACCAT
>NZ_JAIWNS010000098.1 GCF_020216685.1 Methanospirillum hungatei
GGAGAAAGGGAGTATCCTTGGAAAACGGGTCATTGAGGCTATGGTAACCGATGATCAGTTTGCATTTGACAGTCCGGCAGTGTATGAAATTGATCACCCTGACATCTCCCGGGTTCTTTCGTTCACGCACACGTACACCGGCCAGGCGTTTGCCGGAGAACTGCTCCAGGCACAGGGAATTATTGAAAAGCATGGAAATGAGCACTGGCTGGTGGTCGGGACAACCAGGGAAGCGAAGGGAGAGTATATCAGATCCCTGTCACTTCTTGAACAGGAAGGATAACCGTCGTGGTGCATTCTGTGCACACCGGTCTGAAAACCTGCATCGTGAACATGGCGGATTCAGGGGTTTGTGGGGGAACTCACCATCCTCTATCTCTTTTACCTGTTGAATCAGATGGAGTACCCTTCTCCGGTCTTTTGGTGTTGGTTCATAATATCTGATAATACCTGACCGGACGTATTCAATATACATGCCTGGTGTTTTCACAGCACCGGGCTCTTCAATGCAGAGCAGAAGGGCTGCAGTTCTGATTGCATCCTCAGCCCAGCACCCGTTTTTTGGTGCCGTTGTACACCGCGTCAGGGTATATTCACCGGTTTGTGCATGATATTTATCAAGGAGCCCATGAATTCCTGCCCGCTCTGACCTGACAACAATATCAGTCTCTGTCCATGGTCTGACCGGAGCATGTTCCATTGCCATGAGACAATCCCTGAGAAAATTCCTTTTGTCTTCTGATATCTCTGGATGTATCAAATGAAGTGTCTTCCAGAGTTCCTCTTCGGTCGCACTCTCCTCTGCGCATGAGACCAGTTTACAAATACTGTACTCTATTGCAGGTTTTGAGGGAATATCTTTGTAAAAGAAATACTGCCGTGGACAATGAAATGCTCTGATAATAGATGATATTGCAATACCATTATCCGGATTTTTGGAATAGCACGGTTCGGTCATTTTATTGGAACAGGCGTCAAACAAGTGAGAGATGGCATCAAATGAAATTCAGGTTACTATACCACAAAATGTAGAGCCGGTCTACAGTAATATGATCCAGATAGCTTATAAGGAAGATGAATTTACGTTCATTTTTCTGCATCAGATACCGGGGATCAACCAGGCACGGGGAAAGGCCGTTGTCAGTATCAGTCCAAACCATGCGAAAAATCTCCTCGCTGTTCTCCAGCGGACCGTCGGTGAATATGAACAAAAGTTCAGGACCCTGGAAGCTCCCCAGGATAAGCAGCAGAACGTTACTGCAATGACCGGATATTCATAAAAATATCTTCTGAAAATTTCAGGAAAATCCCTAAATCCGGTCTCTTCTTTCTATTTTATTGCATTCAGGTAAACTTGCAGTCCCAGGAAGGTTTTGGGGAGATTAGTATACTCCCTGTGCTTTCACCCGGTAGATTTGGTACAGCAGTCTTCCGACAACCCGGTACATCATATCCAGTTCTTCAAAGCTTGGGATACTGTGTGAATGAAGGATGTGCCGGCCACGATCCATCGATGCTCCTCCGAGGAGTGTTGGAATAATTCTCTTATCAGTGGACTTTGAGAATTTGAGTATCTGATTTGCCAGTTGTTCGGATGAGAGGATGTTGTTTGGGAACCCGACGATAAAGCACATGTCCCAGAGTGCATCGTTCTTTGCAAGCACTTCAAAGGTCTTTTCAAACCGTGCCTCAGTTGCGTCCCCGAGCAGATCAATTGGGTTTCCACGGTTCCAGAACTCAGGAAGAAATGAATCCATCTCTTTGACCAGGTAATCAGGCAGGTCAATCATCTTGATACCGTACCGCTCGGTATAGTCAGATGAGAGCACCGCAAATCCTCCTGCGTTGGTGACAACAATTGCACGGCGACCTTTTGGATACCGCTTCGGGTGAGAGAGCATCTCTGCTGCAAGGAAAGCACCGGTCAGGGTGTGAACCAGCAGGACACCGGATTTTCTGAATGCCTCAACATAGACATCATAGGATCCGGACAAAGACCCGGTATGTGATGCAGCTGCTGCCTGACCACGGGCAGATGACCCGGCCTTGAGCGCAACAACCGGTTTATGCCTGGATACCTCGCTCACAATCTCCATGAAGGCTTTTCCGTTCTTGATCTGCTCAATATACATGATGATGACCTTTGTCTCCGGGTCTGCTGCGGCGGCCCTGAGATAGTCAAAGAAGTTCAGATCAGCCTGGTTTCCGACAGATACCACAAATGAGAACCCGATATCCTTGGTAAGGGACCAGTCAACAACGGTGTTGACGATAGCACCACTCTGTGAGATAAAGGCAATGTTCCCTGGATTTGGTGACTGGGCAACATAGGTTGTGTCAAGTCCGATCGGTGGGATGATAAGTCCGAGACAGTTTGGTCCGACGATCCGGGTCCCGTACCGGTGCGCAATCTCAACGATACGTTCCTCAAGCATCCGGCCTTCCTCACTCATCTCCTTAAATCCGGCGGTGATGACAACCGCAATCTTGACTCCCTTCTTTCCACACTCCTCCATGACACCGGGGACGTGTCGGGCAGGGACCGTGATGACAGCAAGGTCTATCTCATCATCAGGAATATCAAGAACGGTGGGGTAGGCTTTCAGACCCTGAATGGTGTCACGCTTATTGTTAATTGGGTAGACTTTTCCAGGGAAATGGAGCAGGTTATGCATGACCGCATATCCCATCTTGTTCTTGTCGTCAGAAGCACCAATAACCGCTACAGACTTTGGCTTGAAATATTCCGGTGGAACCGGTTCAAGTTCGACAACATCAAGAAGATGGATGTCATTGTCCATGATGATGCGGGCATCAACCGCACAGGCACCTGAATCATATAACCTGATCGGGTTGATATCAAACTCTCGCAGGTCCTTTTGATCCTCAAACATCTTGCATACGTTCTTGATGATCTGAATAAGGCACTCCTCATCCTTGGGTTTGGAACCGCGGTACCCGGTGATGAGCGGGTAAGAGTCGATATCCGTGACCATCTTCCTGATCTCATCCTCGTCAATCGGAAGGATACGAAGGGTGACATCCTTCATCAGTTCAACAAGGGTACCCCCGATACCAAAGGTGATGACCTTTCCAAAAGTAGGGTCAGTCTTTCCTCCGATGATAAGTTCAAGACCGGGAGCTGCCTGGTTCTCGACGATTACTCCATGAATGTCGGCATTCTGGTTATAGGCACGGGCATTTGCTACAATCTGGTTAAATGCGGACTGGGCTGCTTCTTTTGTTCCAATACCGACAATCACACCCCCGGCATCACTCTTATGAACGATATCCGGTGAGATGATCTTCATCACGACCGGAAAACCAATCGCTTCTGCTGCTGATCCTGCGTCTTCCGCCCGGGTAACAATCCGGTACTTCGGGGTTGGAATCCCATATTTTGAAAGCAGATCATATCCTTCAGATTCACTGAGCATCCATTCTGTCATGTATAACCTCTGATGTCATGCCGGATATTCCGACTTCAACAAATGACGTATGATGATTCGTCAAATTCTGCACTTACGATGTGAGCCACCAACCCATATAAAACAACCGTATCTGTCGATCAATGAAATTTCAAGAAAATAATAAAGAATTTAAGGAATTGTCCATGATAAATAATGATAATTGGGGTGAATAATTATCTCAGCCGAAGAGTTGCACAAGCCTGAACAAAAAGTATACTATCCTGACCCGTGTTACCGGGATTCAGCGCTCATTCACGATTATAATGAGTTATATCATGAATTTGAAAAAGACCCTGATGCATTCTGGCGCAGGATCGCATCAGATCTCCTCTGGTTCAAACAATGGGATAATGTCAAGGTATGGAACCATCCCTACGCGAGCTGGTTCACCGGCGCTGAATTAAATATCACCTATAACTGCCTCGAGCGGCATGTCAATAATGACCGGAGAAACAAGGTCGCCATATTCTGGGCAGGTGAAAATGGCCGGGAACGGATATTCACCTATTATCAGCTCTATAAGGATGTCATGCGGATGGGCAATGCCCTCAAGTCCCTGGGGGTCCGGAAGGGTGACCGGGTCTGTATCTATCTTCCTGGCATTCCTGAACTTGTTGTGTCCATGCTTGCCTGCGCCCGGATTGGAGCAGTCCATACCGTAGTCTTTGCCGGGTATGGAGCAAAAGCCTTAAATGAGCGTATCACCGGTGCAGGAGCAAAAATCGTCATTACTGCAGATGCATCCGTGCGGCGTGGAGGCAGCATACCCTTAAAGCCGATCGTCGAAGAGGCCCTGATCAATGCTCCGACCGTTGAACGCGTAATCATCCTGCGAACCCAGGAACCAAAGGTAGGTCTTCTTGATGAGTTTGAACTGGACTATGAAGAACTCATTGCACAGGCAGACCGGTATTGTGAGCCGGTCCCTGTAAACTCTGAAGACCCTCTCTTTATTCTCTATACCTCAGGAACCACCGGAGCCCCGAAAGGTATTGTGCATGCAGCGGGCGGATACATGGTCGGTGCCTACTACACGACAAAATATGTTCTGACCCTTCGTGAGAATGACGTGTACTGGTGCACGGCAGATCCCGGCTGGATCACCGGACATACCTATGGTATCTATGGCCCGCTCCTGGTCGGCGGGACGATTTTCCTCTCTGAGTACACCCCTGATTACCCTGATGCCGGGATATGGTGGAAACTCATCGAGGATTACGGAGTTACCATCTTTTATACCGCACCGACGGCGATCCGGATGTTCATGCGGATGGGAGAAGAGTGGCCTGATAAATATGATCTCTCTTCCCTCCGGCTCCTGGGCTCTGTAGGTGAACCGCTCAATCCTGAAGCATTTGAATGGTTTTACAAACACATCGGAAAGAACAAGTGCCCCATTCTTGACACCTGGTGGCAGACCGAGACCGGTATGCATATGGTCACAACGATGGTCGGCCTCCCGATGAAACCAGGATTTGCAGGAAAGCCAATACCTGGTGTAATTGCCACCGTCGTTAATGAAGAAGGAGATCCTATTCCACCAGGAACCACCGGATATCTTGCCATCAAGGAACCCTGGCCTTCCATGATGAAGACGGTCTATCAGAATGATGAGCGGTACCGCCAGTACTGGAGCTTTGGAAAATACGGATATTACAGCAGTAATGATCTGGCGGTCATGGATGAAGATGGCTACATCATGCTCCTTGGCAGATCAGATGACATCATCATTGTCGCAGGTCACAATGTCGGAACTGCTGAGATTGAAAGTGCGCTGGTTTCACATAGTGCTGTTGCAGAAGCGGCTGCAATTGGAAAACCGGATCCTCTGAAAGGAAATATTATCAAGGCATTTGTTATCCTGCGCAATGGAGTGGAACCAACCCAGAAACTTATCCACGACCTGAAATATCACGTCCGTATCATGCTTGGACCGATATCAGTCCCTGCAGAGCTTGATTTTGTTGATAGCCTCCCCAAAACCCGAAGTGGAAAGATCATGCGGCGGGTATTAAAAGCAAAAGAAATGGGTATGGATCCTGGTGATATATCTACCCTGGATGAATAATCATCCAACTCTTTATATACTGTTTTAATAGATATATAACCATGTCTGCAACTCCAGATACTTCGCTCCGGATAGAAAATATCGTGGCTTCAGCGAAGATATCAGAATCCCTGGACCTCCCCCAGATTGCATCCAGCATAAAGGATGCGGAATACAACAAAAAGCGGTTCCCGGGTGTTGTTATCCGGATGCAGAACCCGAAGATAGCGGCATTGGTATTCGGATCCGGAAAAGTGGTACTGACCGGAGCAAAAAGTGTTGAGAGTCTCAATAAAGGACTTGAGATACTGGGCGATCTGCTGCGTTCCCTGAACATCGAGATAGCAAGCGAACTGACATATAAAATCCAGAACATTGTCACGTCCGCCGACCTTGGATCCGGCATTAACCTGAACAAGATTGCAGTCGGATTCAACCTTGAGCGGATTGAGTATGAACCTGAACAGTTCCCAGGCCTTGTATACCGGCTTGAGGATCCAAAAGTAGTAGTCCTGCTCTTTGGATCAGGAAAACTCATCATCACCGGCGGCAAGGAGCCTGAGGATGCGAAGAAGGCTGTGCTGAAGATCGTTGATGATTTGAAAGGGCTTGGGCTTTTATAATCTGGATACCATTCATCAGAAATTATAATTCAGATTCTATATTTTTATATACAATAGAATTTATTGTACATAGTACCGTTTTCCGGGGGATTATTGTAGCGTCACAATATGGATACGGTATCTGATTGACAGAGAATGCACGGAGAACTCTCCAAAATTCAGAGGTTCCCTGTTTTTTCTATTCTCTGCTTTTCTGGACAGATTTTCTTTGTCTGAAATATGTATGTCCAAAAAGGCGGTTTATGGTAATCCGATAATCCGGGGACCGTTCTCTTCCCCGATGATGACCGTCGTCTTTTCTGTGAATTCAGCAAAAATGCCACAGCTTACAACACCCGGAATCATGTTGATGGCAGTCTCAAGAGCCATCGGGTCCGGGATGCTGACCGGCGTATAATCAAGGATGATATTCCCGTTATCAGATATGACCGGCCCGTCCTTGTTTACCCCTTCCCGGACCGTCACCGCTCCACCCATCTCATTGAGCCGGCGAATGACATGGCTGAATGAAAACGGGATTATTTCAATTGGTATTGGTCCGGTCAGATGCGAACATATCTTTGACGGATCAGCGACGATGATGAGCCGGGTTGAGGCGTCGGCTACTATCCGTTCCCTGACATGAGCAGCTCCCCGACCCTTGATAAGCCTCAGTTCAGGATCTATCTGGTCTGCCCCGTCGACCGTGATATCAATCTTCTCTGCCTGTTCAAGACCGATGAGGGGGATACCGAGAGCCCCTGCCCGCATGGTTGTCTGGATAGATGTCGGTATCCCGACGATAGAGAGACCCTCTTCAACCATTCGCTCTTTCAGTCGTGCCATCGTGAAGGCAACGGTTGATCCGGTTCCAAGACCGACCGTCATGCCATTGGTTATATACTCAGCAGCCTTGTAGCCGGCCCGTTTCTTTGCCTGTTCCTGGGGGGATAATCCGCTCATATTCATGGTTCTCCAGAATTCTGTGTTGGAAAATAATTAGTGATATCAGTCTATTCTAATGAAAACAGTCTTTTTAAGTCATCGGTCCCTGCATATGCGGTGCAGTCAAGGGTGATTGGGGTGATAGAGATGTTCCCTTTATGGATGGCATGCACATCAGTCCCTTCCGGAGCATCGGTAACCAATGGTCCGTTGATCCAGTAATAGGGTTTTCCCCTGGGATCAAGCCTCTTTTCCACTCCGGTAATAAACAAATGTTCGGCAAGATGGGTAATCTCATATCCGCCGGTGATGATGGAGGGGATATTCACATTCATGACATGAGTAAAGGAAGGAAACCCTTTCTCAAGAATCCTTCTGATAACATCACGCACCACCCCTTTGGACTCTGAAAACCGATCTGCGAGGTGTCGTGCATCATCAAACTTCTCTTTCTGGTCTTCAATCTGGAGGGAGAATGCCACGGCAGGATATCCATGATTTGCCGCCTCCAGTGCAGCGCCCACGGTACCGGATGTGGTAATGGCCTCATATGACAGGTTTTCACCAATATTGATCCCTGACACAACAAGATCTGGCTTTACTCCCAATGCAAAAAGCGCAAGGATGACCGAATCGGTTGGTTTTCCGCCGACTGCATATGCGGTAATATCACCACGGCTCACCGTGTTTACTCTGAGTGGTTCAAATATGGAGAGTGACCGTCCGACAGCACTCTGCTGGGTTGCAGGAGCACACACCACAACATCAGCCCATTCATACAGGGCATCATAGGCAGCCCATAATCCCTCAGAATTAACCCCATCATCATTGGTCAGGAGAATACAGGGTCGTTTTAAGGAAAAATGGTGATGTGATGGTATACTGTCAGGAGGAGATCCTGAAATCATGTATCCGGATTATTAGTTCTCCTGCTTCTTAATGGATCATCAAAACTGCCATATTTCAGATATCACCAGCAGACACAGCTACCCTGAATCGGATTATTTTTTTTCTGATCCTGCGAACAAGTAGCGATGAATATTCTGCTTGCTGAATATACCGTCAGTCATGATCCGACGTTAGCCCCTGAAGGTCGCGCCATGCTTGATGTACTGACCCGCAGTTTCACAAAGATTGGATATACGGTTCACAGTCCTGAACCGGGCAGGGATTTTTCTGAAGAGATAGCCCGTCTTGGTGCACAATGCGATGAAGGGCTTGTCATCGCTCCTGATCATCTGCTGGCCAGGTTTACGAAAAATCTTGAGGATGTCACGAGAAATATCGGATGTAACTCATTTTCAATTGCAGTCTGTGCGAATAAGAAAAGGACCGGACAGATTTTACAATCACATGGCATTGATGTACCAAAAGAGGTCACACAAGGAAAACGTATCATCAAAGCGATATCCGGATGTGGTGCGGTCGGAGTCAGGCTGACCGATGGGCCGGCAGGTGAAGGAGAGTTTGGCCAGGAGTATATCGAGGGTGAGCACTATTCCATGAGCCTTGTTGGTGGCCGGGTCGTCGGTGAGGTCTGCCTTTATTATACCGGAAAAGGCCCCCTGCTCCTTGCATTAAACCGTCAGGATATCAGATTTAACGAGGATGGAACGGTTGCCTACCATGGAGGAGACACACCGGTCGATCATCCAAAGAAAGAGGAGATGTATGCTCTTGCATCAAAGGCGATAGAAGTGCTGGGGTGTCAGGGATATGTCGGGATAGATATGGTCGTCACCCCTGACCGGATTGTCATTGTTGATGTAAATCCCCGGCCGACTACGAGCATTATTGGTATTGACGTATGCATGGAGGAGGATATTGCGCAGGTGATCCTGGATGCGTCATATGGACGTTCTCCTGAATCAGTTCACCTCATTGGCCATGCATACTTCTCTTCAGAGGGTCAGGTTACCTATGATCGGAGTTGACATCGGCGGGGCAAATCTGAAGGTGGTGGATGAAGCCGGGGCCCATATTCACTACTGCCCACTCTGGAAAGAGACGCCAATCAGGGAGATATTACAGGAGTATTCATCGGCAGATAATGCTGCGGTTGTGATGAGTGGCGAACTGGCCGATTGTTTTGCATCAAAGCAGGACGGTATTGAATTTATCTTCACTGCTGTCCGGGATGTCTTTCCCCATGCCATCTTCTATGGAACAGACGGACAATTTCATACAACGCCTGTCAGTGACCTTGCCGCGGCTAACTGGCTGGTGATGGCTGATGTCCTCCGTGACCGGTACCCTGATGCGGTCTTGGTAGATATGGGGAGCACAACCACGGATATCATCCCCCTGAATGCCTGGGATACCCTAAAAGGTCAGACCGATTTTACCCGGCTGAAGTCCGGATTGCTCGTGTACTATGGTCTTCTCAGAACTCCGGTTTCATCTCTTATCAGGGAGGTCTGTCTTGACGGATCTCACGTCCGGGTGAGCACTGAATATTTCGCCTGCGCAGGAGATGCACACGTCCTGACCGGACTTATAACCCCGGAGATGTATACGACAGCACCCCCTGATTCATGCAGTCCGTCATGGGATCATTGTCTGCGCCGGATGGCACGGATGGTTTGCGCTGATGTAGCGGAGGTTGGAACGGAACATGTTCTTTATATAGCGCAGGCATATGTGCATGAGGAACAGGCATGCATCACACAGGCAGTCAGATCTGTAATGGAACAGTATGGATGCAGACGCATTCTGGCAGTGGGTGTGGGATCAGGTCTCCTGTCATCATGGCTTGATGCGCATGATCTCAATCGCGACATGGGGTCACTTTCTGATGCAATGCCGGCATGGGCGGTTCGGGAGGCGGGTTTACGAACCGTCTGATCCTCTCCTTCCTTCTCCTGGCAGGATCTCTGGGAGGAAGTCTCCTCCTCTGGTCTGTGGGGTATCCGTTCTTCTTTCTGTTTCTCTTTATTCCCCTGATACCACTTCTGGGAAGGGATCGTGAGATTTCCTATTGTCCGGTCTGTGGATGGGAGACGGCCGGGAATGAACGGTATTGTCCATATGATGGGAACAGGCTTGAACGCAAAACTGACCGCTCACACCGATAATGGCTGCTGCCCATACCGGTGGATCTCTTTTTGAGTATGCAATGACCCGGGTGACGGGGGGCAGTCATTCAGGGTTTTTTGTGCGGTGCTGTTTCTCCGCGCTATCGTCTTCCGGTTTTTGTCAGTAATGATAATATACCGGTCTGACTGAATTCCCAGTTGTTCGATGATATGGTCATGAGTGACTGAAAGGAGAACGACCGGGGCTGTGTGTCGGGCATGGGTTCTGCATTCTTCTGCGAGAACCGGAATACTGCTTTCATACCCCTCAAGATGCTCACGCGAATACTGAATAAAAAGAAGATGTGATTCATCTCTTCTGATCGCTCCGATAAGTCCGCTCATCCCCTCCATTCTTCTAAAGTCGATCCGGTATTTCTGATCAGGAGGCAGACAGAGCAGGGGTTCTGCATGCCCGAAGAAGAGATAGGTGATCGGACCATGGACTGTTCTGACCGGCCCTGATATGAGCGCATTCTGGAGATCGCGTCCGGGCGCGATGTATACTGAAAAGGTATTCTGATTGATTTTCCTGAGTGTTTCATATCGCCCGGCCATATCTTCAGGTTTTCGAGAGGGCATATGTAAACGTTATCCAAGCAGGGTGAAAGTGAAATGGTCTGAAAAGGGTTAAGATATATTTCCCTTTAGCAGATCCCTGACTTTTTCAATCTCTTTTAATTTCACTTCGTAGTCGCCCACTATTTCTGTTTTCAGTTCTTCGAGAATATCGTCTAAGGATTTGATGAGGTGATAGATCATCGTCGGTCTGCCTTTTCCTTCCCTGGCGTGCCTGACATCTTTCACCCATTTCCGTTTCATGAGGTCGGATAGGGCAATACTCACCTCGGGCTGGCGCAGATCACATATCCGTTCTATCTCCCTTGATGTCAGATCATCATCCCGTATCATTAGAACCAGGACCCGGGCAGTATTTTTCTTCAGCCCGATGTCCCAGAATAAATCTGCAATTTCCTCTTCCCCCTTAGAAAATTGCAGGAGTGTATTTGTGCCCACCATAGTACACCTGAGTAAGATATGACTGAA
>NZ_JAIWNS010000099.1 GCF_020216685.1 Methanospirillum hungatei
TCCCTTTTCTCCTATCGTATGATTGCTGCCTGACCTGATCCCGCGATGCTGTACAAGCTCTGACGAGCATCACTGAAACTTAATCGTTCCTTAAGCATCGCATTGGCTTTTAACCGTCGAATTGCATACCGTACAGTTCTTGGCGGTAGTCAATCGCCAGCGAGGAAGAATTTGAGATGGCAAGGAGGCTTGCAAAAGAGAGGATATTCTTGCCAGTCCATCTTCGGGAGCAGCCCACGCGACTGCTCTGAAAGGAGCAGAAAGACCTGAAAATGCAGGAAAAGTGATTGTAATGATTCTTCCTGATACCGGTGAACGGTACCTCTCGACCGAGTTATTTTCCTATTCCGGATAATATGTACACCACGACGATATCCCAAGGGAAATGATATCTACTCATAGAAGAACTAGCAAAAGGATCTCCAGCCAAATAAGGAACGAATATTCGGTGCATATTATGGACATAAATAAAAAAATACAGGGTTTGAAAAGCATAATCAAAGAACATGCGCCACTCCTCATCGCATACTCCGGAGGAGTTGACAGTACCCTGCTTGCGGTCATTACCAAGGAGACTATCGGAGCCGAGAATATGCATTGTGTCCTCGTGGACGGACCGGAAGTTCCCCGGAGAGCCGTAAAAGCAGCAATAAACCAGTCAGAATACCTGAAAATCCCCCTCACCGTCCGCGAAGGTGTGCCATTATCCTATGAGTTACAAAGAACAAACCCCCATGACCGGTGCAGGCATTGTAAACTCGGAACCTATCCTATCCTTCAGCAGATCGCTGACGAGACCGGCTGCACGTATATCGCGGATGGTGCGAACGCATCAGACATTGGAGAACATCGTCCAGGCATTGAAGCATTCAGCTCCTGTGGTGTTATTCACCCGTTCATCATGGCAGGGATTACCAAACTGGATATCCGGGAGATTGCCAAAAGCAGGGATCTTCCCTTCTGGGATACACCATCCTCCGCCTGTCTGTACTCGCGAATACCGTATGGGGAAGAGATAACCGGAGAGAAACTGCGAATGATTGAAAAGGGAGAAGACATGCTCCATGACATCGGAATAACCCAGGCACGGGTCAGGCATCATGGAGCGATTGCCCGAATCGAAGTGCTCCCTAAAGAGATGGAGAGAATCATCTCACACCGGGAGCAGATTCACTCGTTCTTTAAAAACATCGGGTTTTCATATACTACCCTTGATCTGAAAGGATACCGTTCAGGAAGCATGGATGAGGTTCTCAAGCCCTCATCCTGAATAGTCACATTGTTCTACTCTGATTTTCTCTGTTGATTATAAGTTTTCAGAAGACTTTCTATAAAATCTTCTGCTGATTTTGCATATGAACTCTTAAAATTAGTATACACGATAGTATCGTCAGACATACCTTTCAGAGTAAACCAATCTTCTTTCCGAAAAGTAAACATCAAAAGCCCTCCTAATTCTCTCTTCTCAATTTTTCCAAACGTTTCCAGGATAGCAAGAAAGGGCTTGTCTACCGGATCACTCAAGGTATATTCATAGATACTCGATCCATCAGTACATGTTGATGTTCGTTTCTTTTTTACCACGTACATATATGGCACCTGGCATGGTATGGCATAGAATTGAAAAAGAATTCCCCGATAAAGAATAGTATATCCTACGACGAAGGTCCCGGAGAAAGGAGTACAGTTGATTTCATATACCCGAAGAGCTCCGAATTTTGTTCACTGAACCGGAATGGTTCAGGCCTATTTCATTCTCGTTTGTATGAGGCATACTCTTTCCTTAGGTTCAATCCATGAACACATCTGGTATACCGCTGAGGTAATAGATAATCGAAAACCGCCAGAATATACCACATCATCCCATAAAAAATAAGAGGATTAAATCATTTCAAAGACTTCTTTGCCCTCCTGACAGATCGGGCAGAGCCAGTCATCCGGGAGGTCAGCAAAGGACGTACCTGGTTCAATACCATTATCAGGGTCTCCTTTTGCCGGATCATACACATAACCACATATTGAGCACTCATATAATTCCATATGAATCACACCTTTGGCTTTCGTTCTTTGTACACCGAAAACAGGGCATCAGCATATCTCTCAGTCATCTTCGTCGGGATGTAGTTGAGTACTTTTGCTCGTTTCACCAGTTCATTCCTGATATCACTATCACTTCCCAGATGAAGAGCTGCGACCTCATCGATGATAAAGTCAAGCTGGTTTATTCCCGTCGGCTTTCCATCCACCAGAATTGAACCGATATTCGTATCCTGTGGGATAATCCCCCCACAGACCTTACAATACACGCCATCCTTCTCGTCACTCATGATTCCTTCTCCCGGATCATTGTCAGGGACATCTTGAACCTGGTTATCGCACTCAGGGCGTGGGGAACCCCGGCTGGGAAGATGATCGTATCTGCTTCCTTCATCTGGTACGTCACACCCTGAACCCATACCTCACATTCACCGTCAAGAATGGTGACAACCGCATCAAATGGGGCGGTGTGTTCAGATAACCCTTCGTCCTCATCAAATGAAAAGAGAGTGATGGATCCTGCCTTTGTATTCACGATCATCCGGCTGGCGACCGTACCATCCTGATAATCGACAAGATCTTTCAGGGTTAATACTTTTCCACGAAGCTCGTCACGCTTCGTACCGCTTTTTTCAGTTTTTTTTAGGGTATCTGAATTGAATTCCATGATCTTCACCGGGGGAGAATGATGAGGGTACTGACATTCGGGCACTTATTCTTTTCACTCAGGGATGAATCGGAGTATAGAGGTTCTACACATCCGGATGATGAAAGATATTGGCTGGGGCCGTGATTGGTATCAGGCCGGAACCATTCGTTTCATGTCCTCTTCGACGGTACTGTTCTTTCTGATATTAAAGTTGTCAACCAGGACTTTGAGCACCCCAGGAGAGACAAAGCCGGGTAGTTTCGGGCCGAGCGTGATATTCTTTACCCCGAGGGAGAGCAGGGCAAGGAGGACCAGGACAGCCTTCTGTTCATACCAGGCAATGTTAAAGACCACCGGCAGTTCGTTGATACCAACCCCGAATGCTTCTGCCAGGGCCTTAGCGATGACCACCAGTGAGTAGCAGTCATTACACTGACCGGCGTCAATCACCCGGGGGATACCACCGATGTCACCCAAGTCCAGGAAATTATACCGGTACTTGGCACACCCGGCGGTCAGGATGACAGTGTCTTTTGGCAGGGCCCGTGCAAAGTCCGTGTAATACTGGCGCTCAGACTGACGCCCGTCACACCCGGCCATTACCACGAACTTCTTGATATCTCCCTTCTTTACCGCGTCAATTACCGTTCCGGCAAGGGCAAGAACGGCTTCATGGGCACAACCGGTGATGAGGTCGCGACCGATGGTTTTGGCCGGCTCTGGGGGCTGGCATCTCTTTGCATGCTCGATAATCACAGAGAAGTCCTTGGTTCCGTCTGCCTTCTTGGGGATGTATGTGGTGCCCGGATACCCTGCCGGACCGGTGGTGTATACCCGGTCAATGTATGAATCCCTGGGAGGCACGATACAGTTCGTCGTGACCAGGATGGGACCATGAAAGGTATCAAACTCTTCCTTCTGGTGCCACCAGGATGATCCGTAGTTCCCGATCAAATGCGTGTACTTCTTGAATGCCGGGTATGCATGTGCAGGGAGCATCTCGCCATGCGTGTAGATATCAACCCCGCTGTCCCAGGACTGCTCAAGGAGCTGCTCCATGTCACGAAGGTCGTGTCCGGTGATAAGAATTCCAGGGTTTGTTCCAACCGTGGTCTTCACCGACGTTATCTCCGGATTTCCATAGGTCTTCGTGTTCGCGGTATCAAGCAGGGCAAGTGTCTTGACACCTACCTCCCCGCATTCGAACACCATTGCGATCATCTTGTCAACAGGAAGATCCTGCACCGTTGATGCAAGGCCTTTCTGCATGTAGTCGGTTATTGCCGCATCGGTAAACCCAAGCATCTCAGCATGGTGATAATATGCAGCGACACCTTTCAGACCAAAGACAACCATGGCCCGGAGTGAATGCACATCATCATTTACATTGGCTAGTTCTGCAATCTCGTTCGCCTTTGCAGCAATGTCAGCATCACTCTTCGGGGTCCAGGTGCAGGCATCTGGCTCGTTCTCTCCGGCTTTCGGGAGGGCATCCCTGATGGCGATGGCCTGGGTGATAAGCGCTTTGAGCCGTTCATCATCAAAATTCGTATTGGTCAGGGTTGCAAAGAGTGCTTCGGTAATGAATGCCCCTGCGTCTTTGTTTTCTGCTCCCTTCGCTCTCGCTGCTATGTTGCGAACTGAAATCCCTTTGCAGAGATAAATGAGCACATCCTGCACACCTGCGGTATGATCTTCCTTCCCACAGATCCCTTTCACCGTACACCCGGTCCCCCGGGCAGTCTCTTCACACTGGTAACAAAACATGGGTATCGTTCTCCTGTATGGAAATGCTACGAAGTATTAATTGTATATCAACTTATTAATAGTTGTGAGTTTCAGAAAGTATACTGTGCATGAGATCTGTACGGTCAACATGACTGTGAAATACCTGCTCAAAAAATGGACACTCCTTATCATCCTGGAGCTGTATAAAGGCCAAAATTATACCCGCAGGTTTTCTGAATTAAAAGAGGCCCTCTCTGATATCACCCCGAAGATCCTGTCAGAGCGGCTCAAAGAACTCGAAGATGAAGGCATCATTACAAAGAACGTAGATGCAACATCGTTTCCGGTCAGGTGTGAATATACCCTGACAGAGAGTGGTGCAGAGCTCATCGAAGTTATCCGGGATATCAAGCGATGGGCCCTGAAGTGGAAGATAGATAATATCCCCTGTGGTGAACAGGATTGCAAAAACTGTGTCCTCTGATCACCCCGGAGAGATCGTTTCATTGGAAATGAATAGGTAAAGATGATGATTCTGGATACATGTCCGGGAGTAAAGGACCTCAAGACTCCCACACTAACAATAAAGAAATGTCCGAAATGTGGAGAGGAAGTCGAAATTTTCTCAAATGACACAAAGGTTCCATGTGGGAACTGTGGATTTGTCATCTTCAATGACACGCTCTCCTGCATTCAGTGGTGTACATATGCAAAGGAATGTGTCGGAGAAGAGATGTATAACGCATTTCATCAAAAAAAGGGAGGCAGATAATTGATCGTTACTCTCCTGACTTCACATCATGCAGATATCAGGGAGTGATACCAAAATCTTAGGATATACCGGTTGAAAGGTAATATCCAAAAGGAAACTTCTTGCTTTTTGTGCTTCAAGGAGACATATACCATAGAAGGGGGCATAATTCCTGTACCATGCGCCCCAGGAGAGGGAGAACACATGAAGCGAAAAATAATTACTATTGACGAAGACGCCTGCACCGGCTGCGGTCAGTGTATCCCTGACTGTCCAGAAGGAGCACTTCAGGTTATTGAAGGAAAGGCCCGTCTCATTTCAGATCTTTTTTGTGATGGTCTGGGCGCCTGTATCGGTACATGTCCGGAAGGGGCCATTCGGGTGATCGAGCGGGAGGCAGAGCCATATGATGAAAGAGCAGTCATGCAGAATATCATAAATCAGGGACCCGCAGTTATCGCCGCTCATCTGGACCATCTGCGGACCCATGGCGAGCATGAACTCTATCGTCAGGCCATATCTTTCCTACAGGACCAGAAGATTCAGGTCCCGGACCATAATACGCAACACGGCCCACATCATGGGAATAGGGCAGGATGTCCGGGGGCTGCGATGCACACCATTCCACGACCTCATGAGAAAAAAGGAACACAAACAGATGCACGGACAGAGTCAGAACTGCAGCAATGGCCGGTTCAACTCCGGCTGATACATCCTCATGCCTCGTATTTTGATAATGCCGACCTTCTTATCGCAGCAGATTGTGTTCCGTTTGCATATGCAGATTTTCATCGTGATTTCCTGAAAGGAAAGATCCTTCTCATATTCTGTCCGAAACTTGATGCGGACATTGACGAATATATCGATAAACTTGCAGAGATATGCAGATTACACGCAATTCATTCAGTGACCATCGTGCATATGGAAGTCCCCTGCTGCAGCGGAGTCAGCTCTGTCGTAAACCAGGCAATCCATCTTTCAGAGCAAAAGATACCGGTTGAGGAAATAACCATCACTATCAACGGGAACGTAAAGTGAGTTTCCCTGATTTACAAAACTATAAGAACGATGCAAAATAAGAAAAAATGAGGAAATTTTACTTTTTTCTTCCTGCGAATTTTGCGATCTTTCGGATCCGAAGGGCTTCATCCGGATCTTCTATGGAGAGAAGAAAAGTTCCGTGACATGGTTTCACATAGGGAAAAACTACTCTGTCACCCTCAATACCAATGGCAATCGGAGGAGGCCCTATGAGGGGATCACCAAAGATTTTGGTACCGGGCATGATATGATACACTTCAGAATATTTTTTCTCGATATATGACCTCGACTCAGGAAAACTGAGTCCTTTTTCTATGATGTCGTAGGTAAGTTCTTCGATACACCCCATCCCATCACCTCCTGAAGCTTTCGCCGTATCGGGACCGGATTGTGAACTGCGGGCTCGACAATCTTCTCGCCATCAAACTCGATACTCCCAGATAATTCTTCTGCGTTCCTGCCAAATACAAGTGTGATAAAACGGATTTCAGCGAGAAGATACCGCATGGTGGCTGCATATGATATTCCTGCGTCATTATGGGCAAAACAGATGCAGAGATCATACTGGCCATTCCTGTCAGTAATCCCCTCAATGCACTTTTCAAGGGTAACCAGTCTTCGCAAATAATGTCCACCGGGATCTGACGTTTTGATAAGTTTCATCACCGATGGGTTTCCGGCAGTAGTGACCTCATATCCATCCTTTTCAAGATAATACCCGCTAAAAAGGGCGAGTGCCATCTGAATGGGAACTTCCGGGCATCCAAGGACAAGAAGGGCTTTTTTTTGTATACTCATGATATATCACGAATCAGGCGGAAGGTTTTCTCCCTCCCGACAGGTAGTACTCAGTAGTTCATGATGGTCAACAAGATAAAGATTCACAATCGTGAAACTATTTATTCTTGCGAGTCAGATAAATACCCATGAAATTTCCTGCTCTCCTTCTGGTGGCATTTCTCCTCTCCTCTCATATCTGGATAGCAGGCGGGTTACAACCCACAGTATCTATCCAGCGAACAAATTGCTGCATGAATTCACCGTGTTCAGAAGCATCCGGACAGACAGCTTCTGGTACGGGACATTGTTCCTGCAATTCCATGCCCGCTTCGATGGCCCAGAATGCATGTTCCTGCATGCATCATCGGATGATGACATCCGCTCCGGGTGTACTCGAACGGGTCAGAACGTTTGTTGTCAGAGGGTATCGAAAAATCACTAAGAAAAATGTTCTTGATCATCCTGCTCGAAAACTTCTCTATGACCTGATACGAGATAACCCCGGACTTGAGCGAAAAGATCTGGTAAAATTGAGCGGACTGAATGAACATACGATCAAATATCACTTAGATCAGATTCAGAGTGCAGGTCAGATCTCTGTTTGCCTTGTAGGAAATAACAGGCATTATTTTGAGAACCATGGAACATATTCATCCCAGGAGCAACAGTTATTTTCCTGGTGTCATCAGGATGGACCGGCACGTATCATAGGGGTAGTCCGGGAAAACCCAGGAATCACCCGGGGGGATGTTGCGAAAGAACTGGGAGTATCAGGCCCGGTGATATCGAGGAGCATACTTCCCCTGATACAGGCAGGCATCATCAGGCAGGAGGCAGATGGAAAATACAGGAGATATTACCCAGGATGGGATGCACAAACCATCACTCATAATCTCAATTCCTGACATTTTTTCTTCATGTAGCTCTTCTGATTAGAACAGGTATATATTCACAATTCCAATGCTAACAATAGCGGACGGAGATGGATGAAAAACCCCATTTTCATCCGAATCATCCTTCGTACTACAGGAGGAATGAATGATGAAAAGATGTATGAAATATGCAACATTCGCAATATTTTTAATCCTTTGTCTGACAGGAATCACTTTCGCAGAAACGATTGAGCAGAAAGATTTGAATCAGGTACAGATAGGGACCATTCTGGAAGATCCAGAAACCTATGTGGGACAAAACGTCACCATTCATGGAACGATTTCATCACAATGTGGATCAGGATGCTGGTTTATCATATCTGATGATACCGGAGATCTGTACGTAACCCTGCGGGCTAACAATTTCGTGATCCCCCCGGCTATGGGTAAAAAAGCCACGGTAATAGGCCAGGTTTCCATGAAAGGTGATGTCTATGTAACCGGGAGCCAGGTCATTATCGGGGATACCACCTATCCATGAATCTTTTTATTTTTGCTCTCCGAAACCTTCAGCGCCGGAGGATACGAACCATCCTTACCATGGCCGGAATCGCTCTGGCTGTGGCGGTCCTGTTTTCCTTACTGGCATTCCAGGCAGGATATGAACAGGAACTTATGAAGGATGTGGACAGCCTCGGCATTCATATGCTTGCAGTCCCGAAAGGATGCCCCTATGAGGCAGCCAGTCTCATCATGCATGGAGGAGTTATCCCCAAGTATCTGAATGAGTCAGACCTTTCACTGGTAAAAAATACTCAAGGAGTATCCCTCGCCACCCCGATCCTTCTCCATCAGTTCATGGTAAACGGATCTCCCCATATTCTCTATGGGATCGTGGGATCAGAAATGCGGTCCATCCGACCATACTGGAGGATTGAAGGGAGATTCTTCGAAGATAGCGAGCAGAAGGTGATGGTTGTCGGAAAAGGACTTGCTGAAAAAGAAGAACTGAAGGTCGGACAGATGCTCCCCTTTGGGCCAAAAAAAGAGCCTTTCGAGATCATCGGGATACTGGATACATCCGGAGGACAGGAGGATGAGTTCCATTTTGTTCCACTCAATGAAGCACAGCGGGTATTTCAAAAAGAGGGGCAAATTACTACGATAGCCGTCCTCGCCGATGATATCGGAAGTTCCGGGATGGTGGCGGATAGAATTGAAGAGATCCCCGATATGCAGGTGGTCACGATGACCCAGATTACCGGCACAATCCTCAATATCGTCGGATCTGCCCGGACACTCCTGCTCTCAATGATTGTCGTAACCCTCGTGATCACCGCATTTGGAATCACCAATACCTTGCTCATGTCGGTCCATGAACGGACAAAAGAATTCGGGATGCTCAAAGCGATTGGTGCCCGATCTCATGATATCATCAGGCTGGTTATATTAGAGACATTGGTTGTAACCTTCCTCGGGGGTGTAGCGGGAGTTCTTCTTGCCTTGCTTGGAGGAGGGATTATTGAATCCTTCATCAGGGAAAACGTCCCTTATGCTCCTTCAGGTAGTCTGATAGCAGCAGATCCGGTTATGGCACTCCTCTGTATCGGACTATCAGTCATACTCGGGCTGGTATGCAGTATGTATCCGGCGATTCGCTCTGCCAGACAATCACCTATGGAAGCCATGAGGAGTGAAATATCATGACCGTTATCGCAGTTTCTGATCTTGCCAAGGTGTACAAACGTGGTGCCGAAGAGGTGCATGCACTCCGGGGAGTCAGTCTCAGCGTGAATGCCGGAGAATTTGTATCGATAGTCGGGCCTTCCGGATCCGGAAAGACTGCACTCCTCAACCTGCTGGGCTGTCTTGATACACCAACCGGCGGAATTATCTCCATCAACGGAACCGATGTCACGACGCTTCCTGAAAGCCGGCGTGTCCTGATCAGGAGAGAACAGATAGGATTTGTGTTCCAGCAGTTCTTTCTCATCCCGACCCTGAATGCAAAGGAGAATATCCTCCTCCCGTTAACGTTCAGTAAAAAACCGGTTGATGAATCAAGAGCACGGGAGATTCTGGAGATGGTGGGACTTTCACATAGGGAGAATCATCTTCCCCATGAACTCTCCGGCGGTGAGA
>NZ_JAIWNS010000100.1 GCF_020216685.1 Methanospirillum hungatei
TGCAACGGGTGGCCATCGGAAGGGCATTGATCAATGATCCAAAGATCATTCTCGCTGATGAGCCTACCGGCAATCTTGACAGTCACACCGCTGAGCAGATGTACGGGATATTTGAGGAACTGGTAAAGCGAGAATATACCGTAATTATTGTCACTCACAATACTGAACTTGCCCATCGGGCACACCGGGTAATCCGTCTACGGGATGGACATTTAGAGCCGGATGAAACTTGTATTTGTCAGGATAATACCTGACCAGATTCTTTTCTTTATAACCGAATCTGCCCTGCAAAAATCTTGCTGGAAATGAAAGAAAGAAGGTGAATTAAAAGTCAGCAAAGGGAGTCAGATCACATCCAGTGCAGGGAAGGCACATCGTTTTTGCATGAAGGGGGGATATACCATACCTGCTCATTTCAGCTTTTGCATGATAACCAAGACGGAGCAGGCGGTCTGCTGATGGTCTTTCTGTGCCAGGCATTGGACGAGACGGGTGAATCACAACCGGGCGAAGAACCGGGATGACGCCTAAAGACGCAAGTTCTGAAACACTGGAGATGACCGTTTGATCATCTTCCCCAAGACCGATGATCATATTGGAACTCACATGATTTTTTCCAAATATACGAGCCGCATCTTTCAGCGCATTCAGAATATAATCCAGGTTTTGATCAGGACATATGGCAGGGAAGAGAGCTCTGTCCATGGTTTCAACATTATATTTTACCTCATCAGCCCCTGCTGCATACATCCGTTGAGAACTGTCATGTGTCGGATACACAGAAACCCCGATGGGAACATCAAACTCTTTTCGAAGTATTTTAACAATCCCTTCCATCCTGGTGACTTCATGTTCAGGCGAGATCTCAATACCGGTGGTGAGAGAAATCGCCTGAAGGAACCCTCGTGAATTGACTTCATGGATAAGGCTGAAAACCTCTTCTGGTGACTTCACCGGTCCCTGGATTTGATGGACCGGACAGAATGCACACCGGAATATGCACCGCTCTGAAACGTTGATATATGCCTGATTGGGACAATGAGCACCGACAGGCTCTAGAAAGCCCCGTGCGATACAAGATCCTTCATGCTCGATAAGGACACCATCCCCATCCGATCTCATTAAAATAGGGCTGTTATCCCGAATTGATAGTCGTACCCGGCGCGAGTCAGCAGAAAAGAAGACAGATCTTCCTCCGGCACCCGGACCTGCAGTGGATCTCCCTACATACTCAGGACGTTCCAGGGCGGGATCCAGCCTGACTGAGCCGATACTGATTAATTTTGCTTTTATTTCTGCAGTAAATAAATCATCCATACCTTTCACCTGAAACTCAAGGTCCCTCTCATATCACTTTCGAGATGAGAGATTGGTATGTTGCCATATAAGGTAAGAATCAGGAATGCGGCAATTCATGCCGGAACCTGGTTTCAATCCATATCGTCGTGGGAAAAAAAAGAATTTCAGCCGGGGTTTTTTAGGGAGCCATATATTCTTGTGGAGAATCACCAGGCTCAATATCATTATTTTTTATCTTTTGAACCAGTATGTCAAAGTTCTGTATGATATTATCCTGACCGGTAAGATAGCGATCCCCCATCAGGACAAATGGTACATGAACATGACCAAGAGATTTTTGCAATTGAGCAAATTTTTGTGCACTGGAGTTGTCTGAACCAATATTATAATAGGCTACAGAGATATCTGATGAATTGGATTCATACTGCTCAATAAATGGAATAAACGAATTGAGGAGCTAAAACCTTTCATGGATCCTGAAATCACCGACATGGTTCTTCTATTTCAGACCGTCATACAATGGATTGCAATAATGCTTTCTGCATCCACAGGTGTGTATGATGCACGAAGAAACGGGATGGACTATTTTGGTGCCCTTGTCATCGCAGTAATAGTCGCTGTCGGGGGTGGAACGATCCGGGATCTGTTACTCGACAGGTACCCTCTCTTCTGGCTGGCTGATCCAATTTATCTTATCAGCATCTTCATCGTGGGAATAATTGGCATTATTCTCATTCCAATATCAAGGACAGATGTCCCTTGGGATCAGAAACATTCTTCTGGGTTTTTACAATCGATTGTCAGACTGATCTTTGGAACTTCAGGGACCTTTGCCTTTATTGATTCGTTCGCTCTTGGTATGTGGGCATACCTTGGCACCATGTATGCACTTACCAGTGGAATACCCCCCATCATTGCCCCCATCATGGGAGTAATCACCGCTTCTTTCGGAGGAGTCCTCCGGGATATATTGTTTGCAAAAATTCCTGAACTCTTTAAACCAAGCCAGTTCTATGCCATAGCATCTTTTGCTGGTGCAACAGCATATGTGCTGATGTCCATAGCAGGATTTTCAGGTACTGATGGATTTATCATATGCATGATCGTCACCGTTTTTGTGCGTATGACATCAATACGGTACAATATTACCAGTTTTTAATGTGAAAGGCCTATACAGCGGTGAAAAAAATACGTGTGGATGATCACTTTTCATCCAGATCAAATGTCGAAAGAGGTGTTCATCGTCAACCCCAGGTTAGTTCTCAACTCTATTGGGATGCTCATGAGAAGGAAAGGAGTTCCTTGGTGGAACAGATGAGGTTTACATTTTTGAAAAAAACTGTACCAAAGGCATGAAAATTCATTATCAGACATATGCATGATTTGTTGAATTCCTTGGAAAAGAAGGCGACATTGAAATTACACCAGGAACAACAATACATGGATTTCTCAAACTCATTACAGGGGAGGATGAAAAGAAACAATTACTGCTCTTTGATGAGAACGGAGTAGTACGAAGGTATGTTAGTATCCTTAAAAATACAGACACAAAGATCAAATCCTGAACAAAGAAACAGCTTCCTTCAGGATACGAATGAACATATATTGTACCCGCCTGTTTCCGGAGGCTGAATGATTCACATAAAAAAAGAACCGACAGATACCTTACACCTGTTGATCTTAACGATGATTGCTGTCGCTGCAGGCCACCGGAATGAAGCATTTTTAGCGGCACGATACATCATCGATGAATGAAAAACCCGGGTGCCAATCTGGAAAGCAGACGTTTTCAACGACAAGGTCACATGGATCCATGGAGAAAAAGAATAATCCTGATACTATTCAGAACTCAATTATTTATGCGAATAATGCTGCAACGACATGGCCAAAACCGCCATCAGTCTTAGCCGCGGTATATAAGGCAGCAGCCGGACCCTATCTTGAACAGGGGAGAACCACTGTACAGGATGTACCCGACTACCTGTTCGAGACACGAAGAAGACTTGCCAACTTTTTCAATACCAGAGATCCTGATGCATATGTTTTTACGGCACATGCCACGGATTCACTCAATCTCCTGATACACGGATTTGCTCGCCAGGAGAAAGGACCCTTTCATGTCATCACCACGTTATTTGAGCATAATTCGGTAATCCGCCCCCTTTATGAGTTGCAAAAAACGGGTCGGATATCGCTGACCGTCATTCCTCCAAATGCAGAGGGGATAATCGATCCTGACGATGTGAGCGGGGCTCTACGGGATGATACAAAACTTGGGATATTCTCACATGCAGGGAATGTAATCGGAACGGTCCAGGATATCTCCGAGATCACCCGGATTATGGATGAAGCTGACATTTTCTCCATCATTGACGGAGCACAGAGTGCCGGGCAGATCCCTATCGATCTCTCACGGATACTGTGTGATGCATTTGTCTTTACCGGTCACAAGTATCTCTTTGGAGTTCCAGGAACAGGGGGGTTCTTTCTCAGAAGTCCTGACCAGATCTACCCGGTACGACAGGGAGGGACCGGGATTGATTCGTCCTCACCTGTTCAGCCTGAATCAATGCCTGAACGATTTGAGGCAGGCACACCAAACTTCCCCGGCATAGCAGGACTTGGAGCAGGGATTGCATATGTTCAGGATATCGGGATAGAGGCCATACAAACGAAGACGATGGGGATGATCTCTGACCTGATTCAGAAGTTGCAGGAGATCAACGGGGTATCCATACTCCATGAACACCCGCAGACCCCCCTTGTGTCATTTCAGATTCCCGGGCTCGATCCTGATGACATCGGGTACATCCTTGCCAAAGCGTACCGGATCATCACACGGAGTGGTCTCCACTGCGCTCCGTGGGTTCACTCCCGCCTTACAGAGGGAAAAGGTGCTGTGCGTATCAGTTTGTCATACATGAACACCTTTGAGGAGTGTGCTCAGATCGCTGATGCAATCAACGCACTATGCCAGTCAGAATAACATACCGGTAAAGGTGCAACAATCACTCATAAAATAAGGAATACATCCCTCCATGCTGATATTGTTTTATCCTGCACCGGACTGCGTTTAGTGTACTCTTAAAAGATCTTCCAATCCCAAGGATCATGAATAACAGGAAGCCATAATTATCATCCTACCGTTCCATCAGATGTACTCCTATTGTTCTTTGGTATATTTAGTCATCAAGTAACCGGCAATTTTCAGGTTTTCTGATAAAAAACATCCGGGATTTTATCCCATGAAAAAACCCTGATTTTTCACAATAAACTTTATGATGATATACATAAGATCATGCAATCCCTGATCGATTTTTTGCCGGCATCATCAAACCTATCATCAAATAACGCTATAACTCATCCACGAATGAGACTTATGCTCCCGGATCAATCAGTGATTGAGGTATCGGTCGAAGGAAGAACAATCGAAACGATACTAAACAGCCAGGGAATTGATCCGCTGACGACCTTGATCTCACGGGAGGATGAGATCATCCCGGAAGATACCATCCCTGATGAGGAGGATGTTATCAGAGTCATTCGGATCTCCCATGGCGGATAAGAAGATACACTGTGAACAGTGTAACAAGCCCGCAGTCTACCTTGACCGGGAACAAGGAGTTCATCTCTGCAGAGACCACCTGAAAGAATCTGTAGAGAATGAAGTGCGAAGGTACCTGAAAACGAAAAGCCTCCCTGAGACACTCGGCGTTGCTTTTTCAGGAGGGAAAGACAGTACTGCCTTACTTAAGGTGCTGAGTGAGATCAGGAGTGAACTCCCCTGTAGTATAATCGCACTCACCGTTGATGAAGGAATAGAAGGATATCGTCAGGATACAATCCGGGCAGCGACAGAAACATGTCTGACGCTTGAAATACCTCACAAGATCATCAGGTTTCAGGACCTGTATGGATACTCCCTGGATCATCTGGTATCAGGATCAGAGCGAAATGCCTGCACCATCTGTGGAATCCTTCGCCGTCGGGCACTCGAAGTTCTGGCACAAAAGCATTCGATCTCCATGATTGCGACCGGGCATAACCAGGATGACCATGCCCAGACCACTTTGATGAATGCCATTTCAGGAGATGTGAGAAAGGTCTTTTCCGGGTACGGACCGTCATCATGGTATGCACACCGAATCAAACCATTTGCCAGGGTAAGCGAGAAAGAAGTAACCCTTTACGCTCTCCTAAGCGGATTATTTAAAGATCTGCCGGAGTGCCCATACGCAGTATCTTCACTTCGGGGAGAGGTCAGAACCCTCCTGTACCAGTATGAACAAAAACATCCCGGAGCAATGAGAAATGCTGCCCGGTGTGAAGAAGAGATCAGGGAAAGATTAGGAGGAACGTATCATCCGGAAGAATATAAGGCCTGTTCAGTCTGTGGGTGGCCGGGTTCGGGAACCATCTGTCAGGTGTGTATGGTTCTCGGCAAGGATATCCCCCATCACAACACTGTGACAAAAGAATAATGAGCATACCATTGCAGACACACCTCATCTACTAGTACCACAAACATATACGCACGATACCATGGCCAGTCAAAAGAGCATTTACATGGATCACAGTGCCACCACTGCCACCGATCCAGCAGTTGTAGAGGCCATGCTCCCCTGGTTCTCGATCAATTATGGAAATCCCTCATCCCTCTATCGTCTTGCACGAGATTCCAAAGCCGCGATCGAGGATGCACGAAAACGGGTTGCAAACGCCATCGGAGCAAAACCTGAAGAGATATACTTTACTTCCGGAGGAACCGAGTCAGATAACTGGGCACTGAAAGGTGCTGCATTCGCCCTTCAAAAGAGAGGCAATCACATTATTACATCCGCGATTGAACACCACGCGATCCTGCATACCTGCCAGTATCTCGAGAAACACGGCTTTCAGGTCACCTATCTTCCGGTTGATGAGTTCGGACAGGTCCGTATCGAGGATCTCAGGGCTGCGGTCACTGATAAGACCATCCTGGTCTCGGTGATGTTTGCCAATAATGAGATCGGGACCATTCAGCCCATTCCGGAGATAGGAGCGTTCTGCAGAGAACGGGGGATTCTTTTCCACACTGATGCGGTTCAGGTTATTGGCAACCTCCCCGTTGATGTTGCAGCGATGAACATTGATCTGTTATCACTCTCTGCTCACAAGTTTTACGGCCCAAAAGGAATAGGAGCGCTCTATATAAGGAAAGGAGTCCGTATTGATAACTACCTTCATGGAGGCGGACAGGAGCACAGGAAACGGGCGGGCACAGAGAATGTACCCGGAATTGTAGGTCTTGGCGTTGCAATCGAGAAGGCCGTTGTTGATCTTGAGGTGAAAACATCACGAATACGGGCCCTTCGCGATGTATTACTCGATCGGATCCTCCATGAGATACCAAATACCCGCCTGAACGGGCACCGGACCATGCGACTCCCAGGGAATTTGAATGTCAGCTTTGAGTTCATCGAGGGTGAATCACTATTGCTCCTCCTTGACCATGCCGGAATCGCTGCATCGACCGGGAGTGCCTGTTCATCAGGATCGCTTGAGCCCTCCCATGTATTACTCGCAATAGGTCTGCCGGCAGAAGTAGCCCATGGTTCTCTGCGGCTCACCCTTGGAGTGGAAAATACACAAGAGGATGTGAACTACGCATGTGATGAAATTAAAAAAGCAGTCGAACGATTACGAGCGATGTCACCACTCTATGTTGATTACCTGAAAAAGAGGTCATGCAATGTATAGCGAAAAAGTAATGGATCATTTCATGAACCCCCGCAACCAGGGGGAAATACCAGACGCAGACGGTGTCGGAGAGGTAGGAAACCCCACCTGCGGGGATATTATGCGAATTTTTCTCACGGTGAAGGATAATATCATCACCGATGTAAAATTCCAGACTTTTGGATGTGGAGCAGCGATTGCATCCAGCAGTATGGCAACCGAACTTATCAAAGGGAAAACCCTCGAAGAAGCCTGGGAAGTATCAAATAAAGCGGTTGCCGAGGCACTTGAGGGGCTCCCTCCGATAAAGATGCATTGTTCAGTTCTTGCAGAAGAAGGGATTCACAAAGCAATCAACGATTACCGGATAAAGAACGGATTAGAACCCTGGGAAGAAAAAGGCGGGCACACCCACAGTCATGATGACCTGACCGATGAAGAGTAACCCGGATAATCATTTTTTGAGCATTTCTGCATATTCGTACGCAGGCATTACCTGGATGATCTTATCATCAACCGTTAACCTTTCTGAATCATTCATAGTGAGAATGTATCCGGGAACTCCGGGGTGCGAATCCATGGCCTCGATTAATCCACGAATTTCACGATTTCGTACATCAGAATTTTCCAAAGATGTACATACCTGAATGGCGCTAACAATCCGATGATTCTCCTGGATTAAAAAATCACATTCATATCGTACCCGGTGATAAAAAACAGAAGACTCTTTCTTGCGGATAAGTGTAGTAAATACGTAGTTTTCCAGAATTTTTCCGGCATTCTCTGAAAATTTAAATGATACTGCATTTATCAGACCCGTATCAATGCAATAGAGTTTTTTCATATTATAAAGTTGCTTCTTTACTGAAGGATCATATTTCAGAACCGGATAGAGGAGATATGCATCATAGGCACATTCAATATACTCACGTACCGTATCCGTTGAGATTCCAATCTGTTCACCAAGCCGTGTATATGAAAGCAGATTTCCAGTGTTGGAGATGAGAAAATAGAGAAGATCCACAAGATATGCAGGACTCCTGATGTTATGTGCCATCATAATGTCTTTAAGATAGATAGTTTCGTAATACGATGTGAGCAGATCATGTCGAAGAGAGATATCTGATTCCACGGTAATACGGGGAAATCCCCCATACTTCAGATAATTTTCAAAAAGTTGGTTCTTCCTTGTAATACTTACCCTTGTTTCTCCCAGAAATGAAAGGTACTCTTCAAAAGAAAGTGGATATACAGTAATTGAAAGATACCGGCCAGATATCTTCGTTGCCAGATTTCGTTTCAAAAGAGAGGAGGTGGAACCGGTGAGAATCCATTTGATGTGAGGTTTTGTATCATATGAAACCTTTATTGCCCCTACCCATTCTTCATAATTCTGTATTTCATCAATAAAGATAAAATAATGGGGTTTATTTATTTTTTCAAGGTATTCTTCAATGAGTTCATTGAGAAAACCTGGATCATGCATCCATCCGGTGAAGAGTGGTTCATCAAGATTGATATAAAGTATTGAATCAGGATCAGTTCCCTGATGTATGAGATACTCCACCATCTGAAACATCAGGGTGGATTTTCCGCTTCTCCTGACTCCCTGAATAAACAAAATTTCCCTTGCGTCAAGATACCGGATTAATTCAGGATATGAACCGAGCCGGTTCTGCCCCGTGTTATAGGTACGTCCAAACCACCAGGGATTCTGCCTGTCAAGGACTGCCTGGATTCTTCGATCCATTTGTTAAATATAATTGATGATTCATGATAAAATCATCGACTACATCTGATGATCCTATATAAAATCAGCAATCGTAATCGAGATTTTCAGATGAGACCAACATAAAAATAATTAAGACCGGACATTTCCCCTGACCATCGAGAAGAATATCCCGATAAAACACATCACAGAAAAGATAACAAACCCAATATTCATCGCACTCATGAGCTCATCTGACACATCAGGGGTTATGTCTACTTTTCCGACCACAATAGCGATAATCATCATCGCGATTCCCATCGAGAGCATCTGACCCAATAGCCGCATCGTCCCCAAGGTTCCGGATGCGATGCCATAATATCGCTTCTCCACCGAGCTCATGATTGCATTGGTATTTGGTGATGAGAAGAGAGCAAAGCCAAATCCGAGGACTGCCAGGATAACCATCAGCTCGATCATGGACGTATCCGGAGAGAGAAAGCTTAAGGAAACAAGCCCCAGAGCAATGATCCCCATACCAAGCGAGGATATTTTCGCAGGTTCAATCCGATCTGAAAGACCCCCGGCATATGATGAGAAGATTGCCTGCACTACCGGCTGGGTGACAAGAATAAACCCGGCCTCCTGCGGGTCAAAACCTCTGATGTATTGTAAATATAAGCTGAGAAAGAACGTTATCGCGAAAGTTGAGCCGTAATTTATCAGAGCAGCAACATTTGAACAGGCAAACACCCGGTTTGTTCTGAACATGGACACCCGAATCAGCGGATACCGTTCCCGGTGCTCAAGCCAGATAAAGAGTGCGAGCAGGGTGACTCCCAAACCAAGAGCAAAAAATCCGGCGAGATGGGGGATCTCGGAAAAACCGATCATCACCGCAGTAAGGCTGCTTCCATAGATGAGGGCTCCTTTCAGATCAAACCGCTCACCAGCTGCATCAGCCCATTCTCCTTTTAAATAGAAGAGGATAAGGGCAATGATGAGGATGCCAATCGGGACATTAATCAGGAAGATACTTCTCCACCCAAAGTCATCAGTCAGAAAGCCTCCGATAAAGGGGCCTGCTGAAAGACCGAGGTACACTGATGTGGTGTAGATGCCAAGTGCCTGGCCCCGTCGTGTGGGTTCGGTCACGGATGTCAGAATTGCCACGGCGGTTCCAAAGATCATCGAAGCCCCGATACCCTGAATCAGGCGGAAACCGATGAGCATAAGAGACGAGGCTGAGAAGATCATCCCCACAGAAGCCAGGGTAAAGAGGGCTACTCCACCGGTCAGGATCTTCTTTCTCCCGAAGATATCACCAATTCTCCCAAACGGAACAAGGAAGGCTGCTGATGCCAGAAGATACGCACTGCTGACCCAGCTTAATTCAATGGCATCAAGAGAAAATTCACTGGCAATCGTCGGAAGCGCAATATTTACTGCAGAGAGATCAAACGGAGTTAAAAACCCGCAGCATACAGCGATAATTAGGGTACTAAGGGAGATGCCAGGGACCTTCATTGAGGAATGAAGATATTCCTCCATTCCCCATGAAGGTTATGTAATTGATCGCTCTGTCTATACTGGCCGAATCCGGGCATACCGGTCAAGATCATCAGGGGTGACCGATGCCATACTGTCAAAGAGGCGATATTTAAACGATCCCGGACCTGCAGCATCCACAGCAGCCCGCTCTCCTGCAATCCCAAACGAAGCAACCCCTGTGGCGGATGCAGAAAGATAGTCCTGTGTGACTGCTGCACATGAACCGATAACCGATGCCGCCATACAACCGGTCCCTGATATCCTTCCCATGTACGGGGATCCGTTCTCACAAAGAAAAGTCCGGGAACCATCGCTGATGATGTCGGTGGGACCACTCATAACGA
>NZ_JAIWNS010000101.1 GCF_020216685.1 Methanospirillum hungatei
GCCTTGGATGGTTTTTTTTTTTACACGAGTTAAAAAGAATCGTGCAGTAAATCCTGACGGCCCAGGTAATGTCCAAGTTTCCGATTTTAAAATCCCTGAAGAAGGATTGGAATTACATTTGAAAAAATTTGGGTTTATTCGTCTTTTTCACTCGGTAAGCCGAAAAGGTGAAAGTAGCTATTGGATCTCTAATTTTATTCAGATGAATAATGAAGATAGACTCAATTTGTAGTCAATTTGCTGGACAATCGAGAATTATCACCGGGAAATTAAGAAACTTTGTGGCGTCGAAAAATGTCAGGCTAGGAAAGCAATTATTCAAAGGAATCATATTAACTGCTCTCTAATGGCACATTTACGACTTGAGATAAACCATTTGTTGAATGGTGTCACTCCTTATAATACTCAATGGCAAATCACAAAAGTAGGGATTTCAGAGTACCTTCAGAGACCAAAATATGCGCTATAAAATTTTTGGAGGCTCTTCTTCGTAACTCTTAATTTTATCAGGACATTCATGCTACAGAAATTCTTCGAACTCTTCAAGTGTAACTCCCGCCAATTTTTACGCATTGCGAAGAGTTCCAACAGCTAATTCATCGTGCATGGGAATCACCGTCCCCACCTTTCCTTCAGGAGCATTTCTGGCTAGACGAACATGACTGCCCTTTCTTCCGGAAACCTCAAATCCAAAATGTTTACAGAGAATTTTTATTGCCTCTGCTCCCGATACCGGTTTAATGGCTGGCAACGGGTGCGACCTCAAAGGTGGTAATCAGACTTCGGGATATGGGTGAGAGGGGAAACTCTTCCAGATACAGTTCAGTTGCCTCTTTCAGATTTTCAACTGCTTCCTCGATGGAGGATCCCTGACTCACCGTTCCGGTCTCCGGGCATAATGCAACGAAAAAATCTCCCTCACGATGAATTATTGCGGTATACGTGTTCACTATTCACCTCTCTGAATATTCATAATGAAAAGTCCCATATAGTATTCTTGGATTCCAATACTGATAATATATTCATGCTATCTTTTCAAGGTGCTTGTATCTAGATCATTCCAGTCCATCACACAAATCCAAGTTCCCGAAGGTAGGCACCTAACCGTTTCTTAGCCCAATCCTGTTCGGCATATCCCCCATCGAAACACTGCACTTCTCCCACCAGCTTTAAAAGAGCGAAATAAGCTCCTGTTGTGACCGGGTCAGAAATGGTGTAAGTTTATATGAGAACTGGAAAAACATCTTTCCCATAATCAGTCCTTTCGCCTGCTCAGGTTCGATCGCATCCCGGATCCGGGTACTCAATTCAGCGTATTCTGACTCAAGTACCTATACCTTCTTTTTCTGATACCGGATCTTCCTGTTCATGGCTGCAAGGGTTTTCGTAGGTAGTCAGATGTGTTCTGAAAATTAAATTTATCGTTCACTCCCGAACAAAAACCTGTTTTCCCTGGAGTAGTACCGCCAGACGCCGGACTGTCTCCTGAATCATCCCGGCAGATATCACGGGTGCATCATACTGTTTCTCCATTATCTGGCGGAGGGCCTCTTGTGCAGCCCTTTCGATATCCTCACCTGGCTTTATTGATTTGAACTCGATTACATATCCGGCAGGATACCTGCTGGTCTTTGTGATCATGATAATGTCAGCCCTTCCAAGTCCTGACTCAGCTTGTGATCTGATATCATACACTGACCGGAGGTTTGCTAACAGCCCGAGGACAAAGGCGTGAAATACTGCTTCCGGCAACTTTGCAAGATCAAATAGGAGTTACGCAGTTAACTTTTATAATGATAAGATCTATATATATAGACCGCCCCAATAATATACGTGCCAGTAACGAAACAGCCATCCGATGTTGATTATATCAATTACCTCATCGCAGCTCGATGTGACGTTTCTTGTGTAAAAGTTGCAGATTGTTATTCAACGACTGATTTTTCAATATCACATGATACTTACAACCGATTTCTATCAAGACAGTCTCTAACTCATGAGGCGTTGTGGAAATAAGTTGAGGCTTATGCTGAACGAAAAAGCGGCTGGTTGGTTTTTGATGACACAATTCTCGATAAAATTCATTCAAAAAAAAATTGAGGGCACTTATTATCAATGGAGTGGCAAGCATCACAAGGTCGTTAAAGGAATCGGACTATTAACACTGATTTGGACCGATGGAATCGTCTCATTTCTCATTGATTATCGAATTTATGATTAAAAGTTGACGACAAAACCAAAAATGATCATCTCCAAGATATGGTCAATACAGCCTTCAAGAGAGGTTTTAATCCTGCATTTATCATGTTTGATAGTTGGTATTCTGGAATTGAGAATCTAAAGTTTTTTGAAATTATTGTCAATTTCATTGCATCTATTATTAATTTCATTATGAATTTTATTCCTATGCTTATTGTGTACTTGGTATTTTTTTCAATTATTTATGTTATAATGAGTGGTCGCCACCGCAGTTAGAGAAAGATCTATTCAAAATATTGAACTATTGAGGCTTTTGCATCAGTGCGACAGCCCCTACAATACTATTCAAACAAACAGTAGATAATAAAATTTTCAGATTAAAACCGTAATATTCATACAATTATGATTCCGATGTTGGTGGTCCAATTATGTCTGATATAAATAATGTTCCCACATTCGCCAGATCTTTTTTCAACCATAGAATTATTCGTACTCCGGCCCGAGCAATCGCAATATCTTCAATAGTTCTCGATTTAAATTCTGGACAGATGAATAGAATGCATCATTAAATGAAACAATACATGACTTAATCTCCCTGAATTTAAAAAATATCCATTATAGTGTTGGAGTAGAGGTAGGTTTCTTCTTTTGATTCAACACCGTTTCATCTTCTTCTTTCAGCCTTTTTCGCAGTAACATTTCAGTAAATGAGTAAACCATGAGGCAGAGTACCATAACCATGCTTAAAGCCTCAATCCTTTTTTCACTTTTAAGATAAACTTCAGCAACTCGGAATGATTTGTCCTTTAAAAACCGGAAACCTTTTTCGACAAGCATCTGTCCTTTATAGTGATTCAGAACCGTTTCAGAATCTAAACTCAAAACATTCGTTGCAAGAGTAAATCTGCCCAGATACTGTTTTTCACTTTCAACGATATCCTGAGCAAGTTCAACCCTTGCATCGATCGAATATTGTGGGATTAACGTTTCTCTTGCTTTTGGGCGCCCCTTCTTACCATTTTACCGTTTATAACTGACCTTGATACTTGAATCCACCAATTTACTAAAGGTGTTTCATTAAGATAGCATAAGAGAGCATTACTGACATCTTTTTCACATGCATATCAGACTTTAGAAATCTGTTTTAACCCTTTTAATGCGGCTTTGAATCTCACAGGGAGGTTTTTCTAAAACGTCTTCAATTCTCGGATTTTCATCTCTTCAGATGAGACAACAACCCATTTTTGAGGAACACCACAATAATGTGAGTCAACGCTACTGCAGGAATACCTTGGATCTGAGTTAGGAGTGAAGAGAAGATCAGATTTGAGTAGCTCTGTCATCTCTGTTATTGTGGCAGGGACATTTGATATTCACCTTGTTTCCGGACCGAGGGCATTGATGTTTTTATCAGTATACAGGGCACTGTCACCCATGAATATTACATCAGGATCAAATGTGAATGACTCTTGCAATGAAAGGATTCTTTGCACAAGAACGTCCTTATCTGATTCGTTGCCATCGTGTGCACGAGCAAAAATTAGGTATTCCATGTTGATTGACCACCATACTTAAGGCAAATCTGTTTAAATCCCAGCGTTTGTCTTTTGGATGTCCCTTTGTTATTTTTATACATCCATCTCCGGATTCATTTCCATATTCACCATGAACACTGAAATTGGTTGTATCAACATGACACAGCTGCACTCCATCTTTGTAAACAGTAAACATCTGGGTGACAAGATCTGTAAAGAGCTTGTTGTGGCCATATGCATATATCCTATCCAAAAGGCGACCAATGACTGATTCGTTCAGATGTTTTGCAGAAATATCAGGACCTATGAGTCGTTCCAAATCAAGATGCTCGCAATATTCGGGAAAAAAAGCGTCTTTCGGTAAATCCGATTCCGTTAAAAATGAGGGCTAATAAAATTTGAGAACTTGATAGTCGATGTTGACCGATTTTAGGGATCGCCCGGTCAATTATTGGAGCTAAACCAAGCTTATGGAACGTACCTGCAACGATTCCGAGATGATCAATGGATTATATGGAGTCTATTTCTAATGAAGCACCCTAATCGTTCATTAATTATATTAATGGAGATCTTGTTAGTTATATAGTTTACTATTATATAAAATTGAGATGATCTGACGAAGATGGACTCTATGTATCTATCTTTTATATTTGCGTACCCTAATGGATTTGACATGATTATTACTGAAAAACATAGAGATACCGAGATCATTTTTCTTGTAGAAGAATCTGATGAAGGAGGCTATGTAGCTCGTTCGGTGACTCATTCAATTTATACAGAGGCCGATACTTTTGATGAACTTCGAGATATGGTCCGTGATGCGGTAATGTGTCATTTTGGCGATGATGATATTCCCAGTCTGATTAGACTCCATATTGTAAAGGATGTTGTTATCGCCGTATGAAAGTACCTCGAAATATATCTGGAAATGATCTTATCTCGTACCTTATCTCAATAGGGTTTCAAAAAGTCAGACAAACAGGAAGTCATGTTCGTCTAGAATTAGTAGTACACGGCGAATTGTACGGAATTACTGTTCCATTGCACCATCCCTTAAAAGTAGGGACCCTGTCCAATATTATCAAAGATGTTGCCCAAAAAACAGGTAAGGATTGGATGAAGATCATCGAAGAACTGTAAAATTTTTTGTTTTTGATTAAAAAAATCTTTGAAAAGGATGTGGATGGTTCTGCTAGATCCGCAATATATCTTAGTGATTCTGTATTCACGCTTGATAACGAGTTCTACAAAGATTTTTGCATCCAGATCGTATCAAACTCATTACCGTTCTTTACACCCACCCGCTCAAACCGTCCGCAATGGATAAACCCGTGTTTCTCATGGAACCTGACACTTCCCGGATTGAGGGATGATATCTCTGCAAGAATAGATTTAATGCCCTTCTCCTGAGCTTTTTCTGTCAGGTAATTCAGCACCGATGATCCAATCCCCTTCCCGGTATATGCAGGGTCGAGGAAGTATGATATGACTGCAGTATATCGAAATACCGGCATGGGATTATGAGGGCGTAGTAACCCAAACCCGATGAGTGCTCCGTTCTCTTTTACCGATACCGACGGGTACTGCTCAATCACCGGCAATAATGTATCGAAATACGATGCCGGGAGAGGCGTCTCAAGAAATGCAGCATTGGTATGCTCAATATAGTAATTGAACAGGGCGATGACAGATTCTTTGTCAGATTTGGTGATCGGGGCAAAGATGAGATCTGGATTTTGTATCATAGTCTTACAATAGTTTAGTCACTAAACTATAATAATACCTACTACCCCTTCAAATTATTCAGGGTAATGAAAAGAGACCTATTCAGAATTATGAGGACTATCCCTGATCTCCATACTTCTCTGGAGAATTTTTTCATAACACCGGAGGATGGATATCGCCCCCGTTATCTGCTCTTCCGGCATATCTGATATCTCCTTTAAGAAGTCTGCATAAAGCCGGGCATGGAGATCAGTATGCCATTGGAACGCCCGCATTCCCTTCTGAGTCAGGTCAAGGTATACCGTCTTCTTGTTTTCAGTGCTTCTGACTCTCCTTACGTACCCCTTCTCCTCTAGCTTCTGGACCATCTGGGTGACCGCCCCTTTTGTGATGCCAAGTCGTGTTGCGATTTCAGAGAGTTTTTCCTGCGGATATCTGCCGGCAATATCAATGAGATGGATTTCAGATGCAGAAAGAACATCACCATACCCTATATCCACCGGTGTTTTTTCAATATCCACAGCCTGATGGATGATTCGGATGAGCACATCGGTAAGATCAGAAAAAGAATTTAATGAATTATTCACGCTTTCCCTTTTTCAAAGTCCCATAGAGGTAGTGGTCATGTTCAATCGATTGATCATCAGGACCCTGGGCGTTCCTGCAATACTGAATAAAAAATCTATAGCGTCCTCTGTTTTTTTTCTGCAGGATCTCTTCGCTATAAATTAGGCATTCACTATTCGGCGCAATATCAACCGGATCAGAGGCCTGAAATGATTTCCCATCATATGTTGCCCTGATTGCTTTTGATGTCATAATATCCTCCCAAGAAAAAATGTATTATAATTTAACGACTTCTGATTTCATCCACAAAATATCCCATTATTTGAGTATCCTTTTGTTCCCTGTGATAATATTATTTCCTGAACACATATATCGGTCATAATTTTAGTAATTCGATCCAAATATGTACCGACCAATGAGCGTAACCATCCGACCTGCGGTTCGTAATGACTGCCCACGGCTCCTCGAACTCATCAGGGAGCTTGCAGAATATGAACGTGCATTACATGAAGTTGAGGTATCATTAGAGCATTTTGAAGAATCCGGGTTTGGTGCCTGTCCGGTCTGGTGGGGGATCGTTGCTGAATCGGGCGATTGTATTGTCGGATTTGCTCTCTATTATATAAGGTATTCCACATGGAAAGGACAACGGCTGTATCTTGAAGATATCGTTGTTACAGAAGAGTTCAGGGGATGCGGCATCGGAAAGATGCTATTTGACGCCGTTCTGGATGATGCAAGAAAGAAGAACCTGAACGGAGTGGTCTGGCAGGTGCTTGAATGGAATGAACCGGCAATCAACTTTTACAATAAATATTCCCCGACCTTTAACCAGGAATGGATAACCTGCACCATTGAAAGAGTGTGAGGTTCAGGCAGACAACCCCGTCATCTGTTGAAAGTCAGCTTTTGGGGGGAGTGTCCTGGACCGGGGGTACTTATCGCAGTACCGGCAGGCAGGGCAGGATAGACCTTCCATTCTTCAGTTCATACCCGGCGATTGTGCAGGAGACCGGATACAACCATTTTTATCACCAAAGACTGGTACATCCGGGTACTGACATGAAAGAATGAAACCTCCCTGCCAGGATCAGGACTCCGGGGTTTGTGTACTTTAATGTATCATGTCATCCACCTATCATATGCAGATTTTTAGAGATTGAGTATCTCCGGCAGAGAAAAGCCTGGAGGAGTATTCTGGCAAAAGAGATTGGAACGGCCGATAAAGTTCAGAAATGGCTGTCAATGGGGATGGCGTTCCTCAAAAAGGATCAGCAGGACCGTGCGTACTATGCCTTCAAGGAAGGTCTTCGCATCGATCCTGAAAACTCCGAACTCTGGTATCAGACCGGAATAGTCCTGGCCAAGCAGGAGCGTCACCGGGATGCCATGAAGATGTTCCGGAACGCTCTGAAGTACGATCCGGATAATCTACAGGCCCAGCTTCGCCTTGGTATGTCGATGCATGAAGTCGGCATGTATAAAGAGGCCATCCCTGTTTTAACCCGGCTGGTCGAGCGTGAATCTGAGAATGATCAGGGATGGATGTACCGGGGTGCCTGCTATCTTGCACTTGGCAAGTTTCGCGAAGCCCTCACCGACCTTGACATGGCGATTGACTGGGGGGCTGAACAGGCGGAAGTCTGGGTCTTAAAAGGCTATTGTCATGTCCAGCTTGGAGAGTATACGGACGCACTTGATGCCTATTACTTTGCCATTGAGATAAATCCTGATGATCCGGTTGCATTTTTCGGCCTTGCAAACACTCTGGTTCATCTTGAAGAGCGGGAACAGGCGATCGATGCCCTGAAAAAAGCTGTAAAGATCGATCCTGACTATGCTGATGCCTGGCGGATGATCGCAGACCTCCTTGCAGATTCAGGCGATATCCCTCAGGCTACCAGTGCATATGAGCATGTCCTCAAGCTTGAACCCTGGGATCTTGATACCCGGTACTCGTACTCAATCCTGAAAGCCGAGCTTTCTGATGATAAGGCTGCCGTCACTGATATATTAAATCAGATCATCAATGAAGGCCAGGAGTCGGTCACCTTCTATAATAATCACGGCCTGACTCTGATGCATCTGAAGAAGTATGAGAGTGCTCTCCAGGCATTTAACCGGGCATTGCAACTGGGAAAAGACAATCCCTCCGTCTGGCATAATCACGGTGCTGCCCTTTATAAACTGAAATGGTACAAGGATGCCATGAAATCCTTCCAGCAGTCCTTAAAACTCAATCCGAAAAATGTCAACTCCTGGGTTGGAATTGGAATGGTCGCCGTTGCCCAGTATGAGTTCAGCCGGGCAGCAGCTGCATACACCCATGCAGCAGAGCTCAGTCCCCGGAAAGTAAACATCTGGATCATGCTGGGGGATACCCAGATTGAACGCGGACAGTACCAGGAAGCAATTGCTGCATATGAAAAAGCCCTAGAACTGGATCCTGAAAACCCGACCGCCTGGAATCAGCGGGGCCTGGCTCTCCGGTTGCTTGACAGTCACCCGGCCGCTCTTGAATCATTCGAACATGCTGCAGAGACAAAGAATGCAAAGCCGGAGTCATGGATTAACCATGCCATCACCTCCTTTGAGCTGGGAGAGTATAATCAGTCGGTTCATTCATTTGAGCGTGCATGTAAATTCGGGCCGATACCCTCTGACAGCTGGCTGATATACCTGAATGCCCTTGCCTATGAGCATGAAAACCAGAGACTTATCAAGGCATCAGAGCGGTTTATTGAATTGTTCGGACCTGATGCAGAGGTTCTTTTCCTTCTTGGTGTCGCCCAGTATGAGTTGAAACAATATGAGGCAGCCCTGCATCATTTCAGAGAGACATTAAAGCTGGACAAGGACCATACTGATGCACTTTTCTGGGCAGGTCTGACCCTCCTTGAACTCTATCAGTTTACCGAGGCAATAACCGCATTTGAGGGGGTAGAGGATAATCATCCGGATGATGATCAGGCCTGGTATTATCATGGGAAGACACTTGTCGCATTACATGAACTTCAGAAAGCAGAATTTATTCTGAAACATTCGCTCCAGTTAAATGATCAGTCTGCTGATGCCTGGTATCTGCTTGCCGATGTCCAGCATACCAGAAAGTCGTATGCAGATGCCCTGCAGTCTGTGGGAAAGGCCCTTGATCTCTCTCCGTCGAATAATGAGATCTTAAAACTGAAGGCAAAGATCCAGGTTGCTCTTGGGTCATACCGGGGTGCCTGTCAGACATATGCTGCCATAAGTGAGCCTGATGCGAGTGATACTGAGGTTCTTACCGGATACATGCGTGCTTTGTATCACACCGGTCAGTTCAGGGAAGCATATAGTCGTGTCACCCGCCTGCTGGTCAAGGATGAGAAGAATCCTGATCTCTGGAGGATGCGGGCAGAGATTGAACGTGCCCAGGGGTTGTTTGATGAGGCTGCAAATGCTCTTACTGAAGCGTGTAAATATGCCCCGAATAATAAAAAACTCTTATCTTTGCAGGCGATTGTTCTCTATGAAGCGGAGAAGTATCCGGAGGCCATATCGGTTATTGATAAGGTACTCGGGTTTGATCCACTAAATGGTGAGTTATGGAAACGGAAAGGGGCGGCCCATGATAGTCTGCAGCAGTTTGATCAGGCTTGTGAATCCTACCTGAAGGCAGCAGAGTTTCTTCAGGATGATCCTGATCTTATACGAAAACTGGGGGTAGCCCTGTACAAGACCGGGAAATGTGATATGTCTCTCTCACGGCTTGACCAGTATCTTGAGGTGGTTCCTGACGATCCTGAGATCTGGGAGATGAAAGGGAAGGCTCTATTTCATCTGGGAAAGTATGAACCTGCAAGTGCTGCCCTCTCCCAGGCGATCCTCTATCGTCCGGATGATATGGAGCTTCTCTTCAGGTATGCACAAAGTCTGGTTAAATCCGGGGAGTTACTGACGGCAATACCCCCGCTGGATCAGGTTATCGAACAGAA
>NZ_JAIWNS010000102.1 GCF_020216685.1 Methanospirillum hungatei
TCCGGAGAATGCGGAAGCCTGGAAACTGAAGGCAGAGATTGAACAGACACTTGGGAGAGAGGATGAAGCAGCCCAGGCGGTAAAAGAGGCACTCCGGCAGATCCCTGATGATCCGGGTCTGATGCTGGCACGGGTAAAATCCCTCTATGAGGCTGATTCATATGCAGAGGGACTGTCACTTGTCCGCCGGCTCATTGATAAAACTCCGGAGAGTACTGAGGCATGGTCGTTGTATGCAGAACTGCTCTGGATGACTGCAGATCATAATGCCGCTGCGGCAGCATTTGACCGGATTTTAGCTCTTGATGATACCAATGCCAAAGCCTGGTTTTTAAAAGGGGATTCTTTACAGAATGCAGGCCGGTTTGAAGAGGCGGCTGTTGCCCATGAGCGGGCGTTCTCTTTAGGCGGGGACCCTTCTGTCGGACTGATGCTCTCAAAAAAGATGCGATATCTGCAGCAGAAGAAGGCCTGAAATCCTCCCATAAACTGGATTTCACAATCCGGGGGTTTATTCTCTCAGTGCCTGTTCTGCCCACAGTAAAAAGTCAGCCTGAGGACGGGTTTGCGGCCCGGCTCCTGCACTCCGCACTATCTTTTCCGCAAGAGATCTCTCAATTCCTGATGCCATGAGCAGAGTGACAGCAAAAAGACCGGTTCTTCCTATCCCCATCCGGCAATGAACAAGGATAGAATCTCCTTTTTTGAGGTGTTCTGCATATTTTTTTGCAAGTTTTAAAAGATCATCAGGCCGCTCTGGAACTCCGAAATCTGAAATCGGGAAGCATTCGATGGTAATTGCCCGATCTTCGTTCCTGATCAGATCCATGTACTCCGGAGATATGCTGGCAATCTCATCAAAGCCAGGAAGAGATATTATCGTCTGAATATTTCGTTTTTCCAGTTCTGATAGAAAGGTCCCTATGTCTTCATACCTGCCTGGCATAGGATGCAGGAACAAGGATCCAGGCAGGTGGTCAGGGAGGGCGACTTTCCTGAATAGTAATCCTTTTGCCTCGAATTCCATGTATCTACACTATCAATATCTGCCGCTTTATATAAAAGTTGCCTGTATGGATCGGTTTTTTCTCACAGAACACCGTCTTTTTGTTGGAAAATCAGAGCATCAGCCAAATCGCTTATATATTCAGCCGACTACCATTCTTACAGCCATTGCGTGTGATAAACGAGGAGATGGGAACCAGATGAGGGAAAGGGGTAGTATGAGGGCATGGGTACCGGGTATCCTGAGCATTCTTATATTCTGTATGATCCTGCCATTCTGTTGTGGTGCAGGAACTCCTGTTCAGCAGGTGCAGAATCAGGTTGTGATCTTTTCCGGCCAGATTCCATATGGGGATGGAAATGTGTCAATACGGGCTGATTCCGGGGCTTTGTATCAGATTCCTGCTATGACGCCGGGGGGGATTATCCAGGCACTGGCTGGGACCGGTATGATTTCCAGTTATCGGATCGGGGATGAGCTGATTGATAAACGGGGTATTTTCACCCTTGACGGGGTAAATTCTTACCAGGTGACTGAACATGATGCCTGGTTTGTTCTGGTGAATGGTGTTCAGCTGAGAGAATACCTCCTTCCTTCTGTAGAAGGGCTGAATACCTATCTCCTGAAGGATGGCGACGACGTTCTTTTCGCGTACGGTGATCCGACCCTGCCTGCCAGTGCTGCGAAAGCCCTTATCTGGGTTCAGGTGGGGAGCAAGAATGGGGTGATGCAATTTGTCTCTCCTTCTGCCATGATGGGCCAGTATGTTATATCACAGATACCGGTCATATCAACCCCCGCTCCCACAGTTGCTCCCGTGGTAGAGGCTACTGCTGTTCCGACCCCCGTTTCTCCCGTCGTTCCTGTCGTAGAGTCTACTGCTGTTCCAAGTCCGGTTCCTCCTACCGTTCCTGTAGTTGAGGCCACGGTTGTATCTCCTCCAGTTGCTCCCGTCGTTCCTGTCGTAGAGTCTACTGCTGTTCCAAGTCCGGTTCCTCCTACCGTTCCTGTAGTTGAGGCCACAGTGGTTTCTCCTCCAGTTCCTACTACCGTTCCCGTGGTAGAGTCCACGGTTGTTTCTCCTCCTGCTCCTCCCGTCGTTCCTGTCGTAGAGTCTACTGCCGTTCCAAGTCCAGTTCCTACTACCGTTCCCGTGGTAGAGTCCACGGTTGTTTCTCCTCCAGTTGCTCCCGCCGTTCCTGTTGTAGAGTCTACTGCGGTTCCAAGTCCGGTTCCTACCACCGTTCCCGTGGTAGAGGCCACGGTTGTATCTCCTCCAGTTGCTCCCGCCGTTCCTGTTGTAGAGTCTACTGCGGTTCCAAGTCCAGTTCCTACCACCGTTCCCCTAGTTGAGGCCACAGTGGTTTCTACTCCTGTTCCCCCTCCCCCGGCAGAAGTCTCCCCGGTTATGACACCCACAGAGGAACCGGTGAATGAAACCGGAAATATCACCGATATCACGGATCTGGTCGAAGGGCTCCCTGAGCCAACACCCACTGCACAGAAGGAAGATAACCGGATGATCTATTCAGGTGTACTTGCCCTCCCGGAGGGAACCGTAAATGTCACGGATAGTTCTGGGATTGAGTACGAGATACCGGTGAACACTCCGCTCGGAGTCCTTCACATGCTTCTTATTGACAAAAAGATTCAGAATCTGTGTATCGATGACCGGGGTATGCATAAGGGAGGCATCTTAATTCTGGAAGGAATTAATGAATTTTTCAACACAGCAACAAAAGTGTGGTTTGTCAGAGTAAATGGAGAACTTCTGGAAGATTATGCAGAACCAAAAACCGATGGTCTGAATCTCTACTTACTCATGGCCGGAGATACCGTCTCATATTATTACGGGAATCCCAGCGGATCACTGCAGGATGCAGAAGCAATGATAGTTGTGACACTTGGGTAATTTACTTCCACCTGGAGAGATCTTTGGTAAATACCCTGACCATCTCTTCTGCTTTTTCAGGTTTCAGATCAAACATCTGTGCAAGCATCGGAGTGCATTTCTGAACCATTCCTTCGTGAGTGAGGTCAGGTTCGGTAAATACTCCATTCTGATAACAGTTGATACAATAGGTAGAACTCTCCTTCCCGTCCTTTTCTGTCCCGGCATCAGCACTGGTAAAGAGGGGCATACCACAACTCTGACAGTTAGGGACAATTCTTCCGCTCCATCGTTTCAGCGTCTGTATCTGACCGGTCATGAACATCCTGGCCTTATCCATGGGCATTCCATACATCTGTGAGATCATACCGGCACCCAGTTCTGCAATACCTTCCACGGTTGCATCAGGGTCGGTGAATTCACCGTTCTGGTAGCAGTAAGTACAGTAGATAGACGATCTGCTGCCATCCTTCTCTGTTCCACAGTCCTCATCTTTGACAAGCGGCATTGCGCAGCTCTGACATACAAAAACCTGCTTTGACATCTCTCTCTCCTTCAGGTCAGGAATATCTCTCTTACTGGAGGGTCAATCCTTTTTCTCTAACCTGACTCATGAGCGTTTTTCTCAAGGGGTATATAACATTTTGATATACGGGGTGAAAGTGAAAAACCGGGTGACCATCTGAATCAGATTTTCTGTATTGCAAATCCTGCCCTATTTGATTCGGATCCTTCATTACCCCGTACGACAGATATTCTGATATGGCAGCATGGGTGTGTACGAAATGCGGATATGTATATGATGAGCGGTTCGGAGATCCAGAGCACGGTATTATCGCAGGAACATTATTTGAAAAGATACCAGATACCTGGGTATGTCCGCGATGTAAAGCGGCAAAGCCGTTTTTTGCGAAGAAGAAAGTATAGATTTTATTCTTTTTCTAGGTTCCATGGCTGTGGTTTCATGGTATAAAGTCCGATACTGACTGATAATGCAATGATCAGAAGAATGATGCGGATGATGTCAGTTCTGATCCAGAAAAGAATGGTGCATCCAATTACCACCCAGAGCAGAAGGATTGTTCCTATACGTGACTTCAGGGACATGCCCTTCCCGCTGGTATACTGACTAATATATTGACCAAAAACCCGGTGATTCATGATCCAGGTATAAAACCTCTCTGATCCCCTTGCATAACAGAGAACGGCCAGCAGGAGAAAGGGGGTTGTTGGAAGGAGCGGGAGGAAAATTCCTATTACCGCTGTGATGACAAAAACCGTTCCTAAAGCGGTATAACCTATCCGTGCATACCTGCAGGGCACAAGGCATATCTTTTCAGGTATCTCTATCATAGTATCAGGGCCTTTTGCCAGATCCTCTCAGAGATCGTAGTGGGAACGGATAAATACGTTCTTTACAGAAGAAACTCAAATACATCCACAAGGAAGAACAGTGCCGGACAGTTCTGAAAAACCAGGAAAAATATCCCGTATCAGATTTTCTTTTCCTGTACTGGTAATGATAATCCTGACCACTGTTTTCATTCTGGTAATCTTTCTGATGTCTGTCATTACCTATGAGCAGACAAATCAGCATCTGCATGATACCTGGGAGAGTGAAGTACAACATAATGAGCACCATCTGAAGAGCTCCTTGCAGCTGATTAATCAGGGTCTCCTCCTCTTTGATCATACCTTTGACAAATCCATGAAAGAGCAGTTCTCCATATTTCTTGACGCGTATAACCAGTCCGGAGCCGATCCTGCAAGGATGAATGTGACAGATATAAAAAGCAGGTTCAGCCCGGACGTGATCGATATCGCGGATGTTTATATCATTGATGAGAACGGGATCGTGATTGATGCTACCTATATTGGAGATATCGGTCTTGATTTTAAAAAATGGCCAAATGTATACGAAGTAATCACCCGGATACGAAATGGCTCGGTTTTTGAAGCCGACCGGGCAGTATATGGATTCAGCTCGGTGAAGGAATCACGGAAATTTGCTTATTACCCTACTCCGGATCATCGGTATCTGCTGGAAATTTCATATTTTATCCGCGACTTTACTGAAGATCGGAGGAATTTTTCCTATGCCAATGTTATGCGATCCTTTGTGAATGAAACACCCCACCTCCGTTCAGTGACATTATATGATTCCATGTTCAGGACGCTGTGGAGCATGGATGATCATAAGAGGCCATCAGATCCAGCTGCTATTGAGTATGTTCAGAAGGTCTTTCAGGGTGCTGAGCGGATAAAAATCTCTGATCCGGTGAATTCCTCAGAAACATATTATTATTTTATTGATATCTCTGATGATAAGACGGCATCGGGAACGATGCTTGACATGGTTGCACGGATTGAATATGATACTGCGGTGATGCAACGGCATCTTGACTCGATACGGTTATTCCATGTACTCGTTGCACTTTTTGCCGGGCTGCTCGGATTTTTCATCGCATATCTGCTGGCTTATCATATCACACGGCCGATTCACCGGATAATTGATGATATTAACCTGATAGCCCATGGGGATTTGAATCACCGGGTATCCTACTCCGGGAGTCATGAATTTTCTAAGCTTGAAACAAGTCTGAACCTTCTGATCTCTCATCTCAATGATCTGATATCCAGTCTTCAGGAGAAAGAACATCATCTCAGGGAGAGTAAGGAGGAGTATCAGCGTCTTGTGGAGAAGCTGAATGAAGGCATCTGGATTGTTGATCAGGATGAAAAGACAACCTTTGTCAATACCCGGATGGCTGAAATGCTGGAGGCTTCTCCTGAAGATCTTATCGGGAGAAGTACATTTGATATCATTCATCCCTCTTATCACGAAATTATCCGCGAAAAGATGAAGAACCGGAAGCAGGGTCTGTCAGAGCGGTATGAAATTTCCCTGGTTACCGCAAAGAATCGCCAGATTATTGCAGAGATATCAGCATCACCCTCATTTGATCCCTATGGCCGGTATACCGGGTCATTTGGTGTTGTCACCGATATCACCCAGAGAAAAGAGAATGAGCAGAAGATCCGGTTATATGCCCTGCAGATGGAAGAGCGGACAAAAGAACTTGAGGCAGTACGGGATCAGCTCTTTCAGATAAATGCGGATCTTGACCGGATAGTGCAGGCCAGAACTGAAGAGGTGATGAGGCTTTTAGAGCAGAAGAATGATTTTATCATGCAGCTTGGTCATGATCTCCGGACGCCGCTGACCCCCATCCTCGGGCTTTTACCAAGGCTTTGTGAACTGGATGGTGAGGAGCATGCGAACATGGTCCGGATCATTGAGAGAAATGCCCGGCATATTCAGAATATCGCATCGAAATCCCTGAAATTAGCAAGGCTGAACTCACTGGATTATATTCCTGAATGTGATGATATTGATCTTGCAGAGACCATCCGGGCAGTTCTTGAGATCAACCGGATGTCACTCAGACAGGCGCATATAAAAACTCAGGTTGAGGTACCTGAAGGCTGCATCATTCAGGGAGATCAGATTCTTATTCAGGAACTGATTGATAATCTTGTCTCAAATTCTATTAAGTTTTCAAAACCGTCAGGCGGATGCATCCGGATTCAGGTCAAGAGAGATGACGATACCGTAACGGTCACGGTGCAGGATACCGGGATAGGACTCATGGCTGGTGAAGAGGTTTTGATTTTTGAGGAGTTTTATAAATCAGACCGGTCACGGCATGATAAGAGTTCAACAGGCCTGGGTCTTGCAATCTGCCGGAAGATCGTCCAGAAACATCATGGGACCATTATTGCATCAAGCGACGGCCCAGATCAGGGAACTACATTTACCATCGTCCTTCCTATCAGGTGTAATACTCCAGGCAATCAGCAGTAATTACGCCGGCTCTGTCATGTCCAGGGTTCTCTGGGCATTTTTCATGACCACCGGTCTGATAAGGTCCGGCCCTTCCCTGCCTGGTTTGTTTACCAGATCTGATACCCGGTGCATCCGGTACTCTGAACTATCATACCTCATAGACTCTGCCGGATCTTTCCCGGTAAGGTATTCCTCTTCTCCCTGTTGCGAGAGGACCAGGGGCATACGGGAATGAATCTCCTGTATTGGTCCTGTTGCTTCTGTGGTCAGGATAACCATCTCATGACCTGCATGCATGGTTCGTACAAGGCCGGCAAAAGAGATGATGGGAACGTCAGGAAGATAGATGTACCATGGCTCCTTTTTTCCTCCGACCGACTTCCATTCATAATATCCGGAAGCGGGAATGAGGCATCGTCCTGATTGCAGGTGGGATTTGAAGAGAGGTTTCTCCTGAATACTCTCTATTCTGGCATTTATTACCCTTCCTTTCAACCCTTGTGAGAAACCAAAATTCCCAACCAGTATTTCCGTATGATTCTGATGGGAAATGACTGCAGGTATCGGTTCTGAAGGGGCAACATTATATCTGGGGAAGAAGAATGCAGGGGCTGATACGTGGTATCGCTCTGCCAGCTCACCTGGGGATGCAGCAATACAATATCTTCCACACATGCTCACTCCGGAGACCTTGGGTACCCTGCCTGGATTGCGTAATGGCGTCGTAAAAACCCGAGAACCTTCTCTGATTCGACCCATCTCCGGTCAAGCTGGGTTATCATCTCGTCAATCTGCTTTATCTGATGCATGAGTGTTGACCGCTCCTCTTCATGGAGATCCATAATGGACAGCCAGCCGGTGATGACCGCAAGAGGGTTTCTGATTCCGTCGTTGAGGATAGCAAACTCACCAAGATTTCTCTCTATCTGTGAGAGTAATGCCTGTTTCTCCTGTTCAAACTCTCGCTGATAGGTGATATCACGGGATATGGAGAGGACAGATCGGACCTTTCCCTCCATGTCAAACTCCGGAAAGAGCCGCCAGTTAAAGGTTACCATTCCCTTCGGTGACTGGAATGAGATATCTGCTTCATGTGGTTTTCCCGTTTTAATCACCTGCTGAATGAGGGCGTCCCAGTCATCAGCCATTCGTGGAGGATAGGCCAGTTCTCCGTACGTCTTTCCGATGAGGTTTTCAGGAGGGAATGGAATATACGGCTCAACTGCAGGATTTACATACAGGTGCCTTCCTTCCGGGTTAAATCTCATGACAATATCGGTATTGTTCTCAACAAGTGCACGAAAGTTCTCCCTGCTCTCAAGAAGTGCATATTCTGATCGTTTCTGCAGGGTTATGTCCCTGACCGATCCGATAAACCCGACTTTTTGCATATCAGCATCAAGGATAGGAGAGACCATGATCCGGTAATACCGATCTGCATCATCACCTTCCCCGACATGGCCGTGGTATTCTTCGGTTATGATCCTGTTTTCTATTCCGGGATTATCCGGATCTCCTGTTGTTTGCTCTCCAAGGATCAGGATCCTCTCGATAAGAGAAGAGACGCCGGGATACCGGTAGGTACACTCCGAAAAATCCTGGCATTTATTGAGCACCACTCCAGGCGGGATACCGGTCAGTTCTTCCATGATCCGGTTCCATGCGATGATACGCTGTGATGAATCGACAGCAAGTGTTGCATCAGGAAGAAAATCGATGATCTCTTCAAGAAGGTTTCGGGATTTTGCCAGTGCCTTCTCTGATCGTCTTCGCGTCACTGCCTGGACGATCATCTGCTTCATCTCAGTAAACAGGACAAGGGGGTCTTCCCCTTTCTGCAGGTAGAAATCAGCACCGGCATTCAGGGCTTCAATGACCACTTCATGCCTGCTTTTACCGGTGCAGACAAGAAAGGGCGTATTGTCACCGATGCCCCGTAAGGTCCGGAGAAGTTGCAATCCGTCAAGCCCTGGCATCTCATAATCCGCAACAATCGCATCATAAGTATGGGTATGAATATGTTCCAGGGCATCTTCCCCATCAGTTACCAGGGTTACGACACACCCTCCCAGTCGGTCTTCAAGAAAGATACGGGCAATATCGCCCATACTCGGTTCATCATCGACAAAAAGAACTGATATCGGGGTGGAGGTTTCTGGATTCAGGGCTCGTCATCTCCGGGGGGTGTTGGGGGTGCGGGGAATACAGGGAAATATAATGTTTCTTTGGTACTGGAATTTCTTATAGATATCCCCCGGCTATTGATGAAGAACTTTATCAATCTCCTGTAATATTCCCTGTTTCTGAAATGGTTTGATAATATAACTCAAAGCTCCGCATTTGAATGCCAGTTTTGCCATCTCAACAGACTGGATGGCAGTCACCATGATAACCTTTGCTGCAGGGTTTACTCCAAGGATGGTCTTTAAAGCCATCATCCCGTCCATCTTTGGCATGATGATATCCATAAGAACCAGATCAGGTTTTGTCTTCAGATATAACTCAACTGCCTGCTGACCGTCTTCTGCCTCACCGACTATCTCAAACCCTTCTTCAGTAAGAATATTCACCAGAATGGTTCGCATGAACCTGGTATCATCGACGACTAGAACCTGAACCATACCCGGCACCCGTTACATATATGCAGGTTCATCACCCTGACATTCTGTTTTTGTACGTGCTATGCTCTGGATGGTGCGTTCATCCAATTCAAATGAGATGCCGAGCACTCCGGTCGTTTTGTCTTCTTCGATGATAGGGACCGTCCATGAAATCAGAACCCTGCATTTTTCCTTATTTCCGCAGGGATATACTGCACAATCTGTCTTCCCGGTTAATGCAGCATCACACCGTCTCTTCCATTCCTCCCTGACTGAACTGTCGGTCTCTATCTCATCAACCGATGTTCCGATAAGGCTCCCCCATCTGGCCGCATGATGTATGTTCTGCTGGGTAAAGAGATAGTTCACATCAACCGCCCAAATCCGTGCCGGAAACGAGTTCATCAGGGTGGAGAGAAAGGCCTCCCGGTCTGACAGTATGTTCCTAAGCAGGATCTGTTCAGTCAGGTCAATTCCAACCCCCACTAGTCCGTTTAACTCTCCGTCAGGAGTCCTGACCGGCTGGCGGCGGAAGAATATCTTCTTCGTTTCGCCCGTCTTCGAAGGAATATCCTCAACATTTTCCAGGAACGGGATACCATGGGTAAAAATGAGTTCCTCTGACCGGTTAAACGCCTCTGCAAGTTCTCTCTGAGGCAGGGTATCGGTCTTTCCGATTATCTGGTCTTGGCACATCCCGCACATCTCTTCAAACAGGTGATTTACATGCAGAAACTTTCTGTCTGCATCCTTCATGTAGACGATACCGGGGATGGTTGCAAGGATGGTTGAGAGTATCTGGTTGGTATGAGTGATATCATCACTCTTCTTTTTCAGTGTGATATGGGTCCCGATCCGTGCCAGCATCTCACGGGTATCAAAAGGTTTGGTCAGGTAATCTCCTGCACCAAGTCTGAAAGCAAGTTCCTTATCCTGCACAAGGCCGAGCGCGGTGACCATGATGACCGGTATCTGGCTGTATCGCCGATCTTCTTTGAGGGTTCGGAGAAGATCAAACCCAGAAGCCCCAGGCATGATGACATCAAGGACCTAATTCTGGCAATTTATAACTTACTAAGGTGAGAGTCTTTTCTCCCTGAGCAAGCTATCGAACCCCATGTTCTTTAACTGGTCATCCA
>NZ_JAIWNS010000103.1 GCF_020216685.1 Methanospirillum hungatei
TTCCTTCACAACAGAGTCTCCTGACCGCGATGCAGGAAGGACAGTTTGCAATCACCGGTCAGAGTGAGCGCTCTTCAGGAGCTATGGTCAGGACTGAACCTGTCCCATGTGATTTTGTCATGGTCGCAGCAGGTAATCTTGACGCTATTGAAGGGATGCATCCGGCCTTGAGATCCCGTATCAGAGGAAACGGATATGAGATCTACATGGAAGATACCATGCCCGATACTCCTGAAAACCGGGAAAAGTTTATCAGGTTCATCGCGCAGGAGATCAAAAATGATGGTATGATCCCTCACTTTGATCGGACTGCCATTGACGAAGTCATCCATGAAGCAAAACGCCGTTCAAACCGGAAAGGCTACCTGACCCTGAAACTTCGGGACATGGGAGGTCTTATCAGGGTTGCAGGAGATCTTGCACGACAGGAGGGTGCAGAGCTTACCACCAGACGCCATGTTCTTGAAGCCAAGAAAACTGCCCGGTCCATTGAGGATCAGATATCCGGCCAAATGATCCGAAGAACACGTGAATATGAACTTGCTGTCGTTGAAGGGACTGAGATCGGACGGGTGAACGGTCTTGCAGTCATGGGGAGTGATGCAGGATCCGTCCTCCCGATTATGGCTGCAATTACTCCTGCACAAGGTGATGGTGGTAACATCATCGCAACAGGGCTTCTCAAAGAAATTGCACAGGAGTCAATCAAGAACGTAGGAGCCATCCTCAAAAGATTTACTGGAAAAGATATCAGAAATATTGATATTCATATCCAGTTTATCGGAACATACCAGGGAGTGGAAGGCGATTCTGCTTCAATTACGGTTGCAACAGCAGCTATCAGTGCGCTTGAATCAATCCCGGTCAGACAGGACATTGCAATGACCGGTTCCCTCTCAGTCAGAGGAGATGTCCTTCCGGTTGGAGGAGTCACCTACAAGATTGAAGCAGCAGCACGGGCAGGTATCAGGAAAGTCCTTATACCAAAGGCAAATCTTGGAGATGTTCTCATAGAGGATGAATTTTTATCAACCATTGAGATCATTCCGGTTGAAAAGATAGATGAGGTACTTAAGATTGCACTGGTTCCAGACAACCGTGAGATGTTCCTTGATAAACTGAAAACAATCGCATGGTCTACAACCCGTTCGATTCTGGGAACTGATATTTCTGCACCCCGGACGGTAGTCTGATGTCTCTCCCGTACCGTTACTACGATGTCCGCAGGGTTACCGGAGAGGTTACCCAGATTGACGTGGACAATGGAAGAGTCGAACAAGCAGGCTCCTCATTTTTTGATAAAGCGGTCATCAGGGTTCTCGGAGAGAAGGGATGGGGAATTCTCTCCGTATCCGGTGAAGAGGCTGAGTTTGAAACCCTTCCGGAGTCCTTCATTCAGGAAGCATATGATGCATCACAGGTCACGAACGTTCATATCCCGATTCAGGAGACGCCATCCCACCTCCATGTTGTACCTGCAATGAAAGAAAATCCGGCAGACGTAAGTCTTGATGAGAAAGTTACTATCCTGCTTGATATGTATAAGGCAACGAACGGACAGGATATTGTCAGCCGTCGGATTAACTATATCGAAAAAGATGAAACGGTCTCTTTCTCTGATTGTCTTGGTCATGCATACACCTATCACCTGTGCAGATGCGGGTTTTCGGTCCTCGCTGTCGCATCACGTGCAGGTGTAGTCCAGATGGGATACGAACGGGATCATACCATTTCCGGCCTGAACATACGGCATCGACAGGATCTGGCCAGGGAAGCAACAGAACGCGCACAAAAACTCCTTGATGCAAAACCGGCGAAAGGAGGAGTGATGAGAGCGGTTCTGGATCCGGAACTTGCCGGGGTTTTTGCTCATGAAGCAGTCGGTCATGCCTCAGAAGGAGACCTGGTAAAAGAAGGAAGCTCCATTCTAAAAGGAAAGATCAACGAACAGATAGGATCAACGCTTCTCACGATAGTTGATGATCCATCACTCCCGCAATTTGGTTTTTGTCCGGTGGATGACGAAGGAACAGAAACAAAACGGACAGAGATAATCAAAAATGGGATATTGTCTGCATATCTTCATTCCAAAGAGACACTTGCATCCGTAGGTGACGGGGTTGCGGGTCATTGTCGGGGAATGCCGGGTGTTGAGCCGATTGTCAGGATGAGTAACACCTTTATTGAAAACGGTGATTCTACCTATGATGAGATCATCTCCGAATGCAGATCAGGGATCCTTCTCAAAGGATCCAGGGGGGGTCAGGTAGATCCCGGACGGGGGATGTTCCAGTTTAATGCGGAATACGGATTTCTGATTGAAAACGGAGAATGTACCACAATGGTTCGTGATGTTTCCCTGTCCGGAGAGATATTGCAGACCCTGCATACCATCTCTCTTATCGGTAATGATCTGGCCCTGCATCCGGGATATTGTGGAAAAGGTGGACAGACAGTTCCGGTTACCGACGGGGCGCCCCATCTTCTGCTTGACAATGCAGTGGTAGGGGGGTGTGAGATTGATTGAAGATATCCTCAGGGCTGCAAAACAGGTTGCTGATGAGGCAGAGGTTTTCTATGCCCAGAGTGAATCAATCGCAGCAGATCTGAAACGGGATCGTATTGCCATCGGAAGTAAATCCAAAGGATCCGGCATTATCATCCGGATTATAAAAGATGGAAGGATTGGAGTATCATGTACAGATAATCCGAAGACATGGAAGAACTGTCTTGATGCAGCGTGTGCCAGTGCCAGATTTTCTGATCCTCTTCCCTGGAAAGGACTTCCAGGGCCTGAAAAAATAGACCAGAAACCACTCGCCTTTGACAAACGGATAACGACCGATCCGGCCCTTGTTATTGATCTTATCAACCGGCTGAAGACGGGTGCTGAGGCATATGCTGCAGATATCACTTCAGGATCTGCATCGGTCGCTATATCAGAACATACCATTGCGAATAGTAATGGATTATACTATAGTACTACCGGTACGCAGGTTCATGTCAGTCTGGAGATGATTGCCGGTCAGTCCACAGGCTATGAATCTGATACGGCATGGAACCTTGACATAATAGATCCTGAAAAAACCGGAAAAGAAGCCGCATTTTTTGCAGCCAATGGTCAGGGAGGAGAAGAGATAGAAACCGGGATGTACGATGTTGTTCTCTCACCAATGGCAATCTCCCAGCTCCTTGACGCTGCAGTCATCCCTGCTCTCTCGGGAAGAAATGTTCATACCGGACGTTCTGTTTTTGCAGGGAAAATTGGAGAGCATATTGCAGGGGATACGATCTCTCTCATTGATGATCCGATGGACTCACGAGGTGTTGCCAACTGTGCATGGGATGGTGAAGGAATGCCTGTTCGGAAGATTCCTTTCATAGAGAACGGTATCCTTCGATCATTTGCCTATGACTTGAGAACAGCATACCGGTACGGGGAAAATCCAACAGCCAGTGCTGTTCGGACCGGTCAGTCCGGTGCTCCGGCTATCGGAAACCATAATCTCATACTGAAAGGACCCGAATCGGATATTCTTTCTGAAAAAGCAGTATATGTTCATGACCTTATCGGTGCACATACTGCAAACCCCATGTCAGGCGATTTCTCAGTAGAACTCTCATCACCTTTCTTTGCATATGATGGAGAACTTCACGAGCCAATCAGGACCGGGATGATCTCTGGAAATATATTTGATATTCTCCATAAAATTCAGGGGTGTAGCACGGATACCCGAACACTTGGTTCAACTATTGTGCCTTCTGTCAGATTATCTGGTATTTCAGTGATCGGGAGAGGATAAATGACATCCGAGGCACTGAAGGCAGATCCCAACCGGCTTATAAAAATTATCGCATCGTTATCAAGTGCCCGTGAATTACTGTCACCGGAGGTTACCAAAGCCGATGCATTGGAAGTCAGGCTGGATTTAATAACCGAGCCGATCGATGATGCATTACACTCACTTCGGACCTCCTTTCAGGGCCCGATAGTACTCACTGTCCGGAGTAGTGATGAAGGAGGGGCATATGCAGGAGGGTCGGCAGGGCTGTGGAAGAAATTAGAACCCTATATCGGACTTGTCGATAGTATTGATCTGGAAATCAGGTTTAAGGAACATGCTTCAAAGGTGAAAAAACACAATAAAACCATAATAGCGTCCTGCCACCAGAACCGGATGCCTGATGATGATGAAATGCAGGCTCTTATTGAAGAGCTTCATTCCTTTGGTGATATTGTAAAAATTGCTGTACAGCCTCAGACGAAAGAAGATGTAATCAGACTTCTGAAGATTACTGCTGCTTGTCCCTATCCTATTATTATGAGTGTAACCGGAACGGTATATCGGTATGCCAGGCCTCTGCTCTGTCTATTTGGCTCTTTATATACCTATTGTTATATCCATAGTGAGACTTCCCCCGGTCAATATAGTCTTCGTGAGATGCAACTTCTTGCCCATCTGCTCAGCCCCGGATTTGTCGATCCCTGGTTTGAAGGAAGACCAGTCAGGTCAGGAGATGCATCCGGCTATTATGAACGAGCTGAACAGTATAGAAAACATCTCGAATTTTGATGAATTCACTTTTTCATGAGGACGACACACCGGATACTGCTTCGTATCTGGTATGACCCGGCATGCGACTTCTCAAAAGTAGTCATTGGATATCTGAACCGGGGAGTAGGCAGTACTTGTTCCACAATACATGGCTCTGAAATAACAAGACTTGAAAACCGGTATATTGTTCTAAAACGCCAATTTGCATATGAGGAGGAGGTGTACATCCCGTACCACCGGATCTGGTGGATAACCTATGATACCCGGATGATCTGGTCTCGTACTCAGAGATAGATAACCGGATGATGAGTGAATAACGTGTTATGCGTATTTTCAGATTCCCCAGTGAATCAGAATCTTCCTCAAACCTGATAAGGCCACACACAAATATAGTACATATACGGGATGCGATAGGGATCTGAAATGCAAATAACTTCTTTCCTGTTCATTCTGGTATGTACTGGTGTTATTCTCATCTCTCACACGTGTGCATATCAGGATGAAAACATGGAAAATACACATCCATCTGACCTCATTCAATTAAAAGAACTTCAGGATGAGGTTATTATTGGTGACAAAATCACACTTACCGGCCAGATTGACCGGTCATTATTCGGAACACAACCTTCTGATGTCATAATCCTCATTACTGCGCCCTCAGGTTCACATGCCGACTCCTTCATGCTGGCAAAACCTGCTTCAAACGGGACTTTCAGATATAACCAGATAGCAGATGTTGGCGGGGACTGGGGATTTGAAGCATTGTATACCGGAATATACAGCGAAAAAGTTTCAGTTCTAGCAGTTCCGGGCAATGAACCGAAAAAGACTGCATTAACATTAAGCGGCTGGCCAACGTTTCCGAAAACCGGTGATTATGTCACATTTAAAGGGAGATTAACAGATAGTGAAGGGAAAGGCATTCCACATAAAGAGATTTTGTACAGGCTTGCTTCAAGCCCGGTCGGATGTCTTGGTGGATGCGCATTTGGTGGAATGCTTGAATGGAGAGAAGCAGGATCTGTTACAACAGACCTCAGCGGAGAATATTCATTCAGTCTTCCGGTTGTTGAGAGTGGATCTGTGCAGATTGAAGCAGTATTTTCCGGTGATGACGGATATAGTGCTACCTCCTCAAGGGTACTGAAGATTACGGTATACGAATAAATTATTGTTTATATTGTGCTGGATTCTTATCAAAAGTATCCTTACATCCTTTATTACAGAAATAATAGGTTTTTCCTTCATAGGTGGATGAAAATTGCGCAGTATTCGGATCCACTGACATACCACATATCGGATCAATTTCTTTATTCATATGCATACCTGATTTCATTTCCTGCATAAGAGCCGGGGGTGTATACTGTTTTAAAAGAAGAGAAAGAGTGATGACCGTAACCGATGAGAATGCCATGGCAAGAGCCCCATATTCGGGTCTGAACATGATTACAGGATAGAGAATTCCTGCTGCAAGCGGGATGAGAACAATATTATACGCAAAAGCCCAGAATAAATTCAACCTGATTCTTCCCATCACTTTCCTTGCCAACTGAAGAGCTGCCGGTATATGAATGAGTGAATCCCTGATCAGAACCACATCAGCACTTTCAATAGCGATATCTGTGCCAGAACCGATTGCGATTCCGGTATCAGCCCGTGCCAGAGCAGGTGCATCATTGATACCATCTCCGATAAATGCCACCACATTTCCATTGTTTTGCATCTGAACAACCTGATCTTCCTTCCCTTCTGGTAAGATCCGGGCAAATACATCGGTAATTCCAACCATAGACGCGACTGCATCGGCTGTTATCTGATTATCACCGGTAACCATACCAGACCGGATTCCCATCTCTTTCAGGAGCCTGACAGCCTGTTCAGCTTCCGGCTTTATCTGATCCGCAATAGAAATAAGACCCAGAATCTGGTCGTCCCGTGAGATGAGAACTGTTGTCTTCCCTTCTCTTTCCCGTCTGGATACCAACTCTTCTTCGTCAGATGTAAATGAGAACCCTTCGGAAAAGATGAAATCACGGGTACCCAGCCGGACCACCCCTCCGGATATTGTTCCTGAAAGGCCGCTTCCGGAAATATTTTGAAATGATGTGACCTTGGCAGGTTCAATCCCCTCCTGGTGTGCTTTTGCAAGGATGGCAGTACTTATCGGATGGTCGGAGAGAAATTCAAGAGATGCAGCCATGGATAAGAGGAGTCTGGGATTGCCGGTAAAGGAATCTACATCAGTGACAACGGGTTTTCCCCTGGTGATGGTCCCCGTCTTATCAAAAAGAGCTACGGTAATTTTATCGGCAATCTCTAAAACCGATCCATTCCTGATAAGTATCCCAAGTTCAGCCCCACGTCCGATTCCAACGGTAACCGCGGTCGGTGTTGCAAGACCGAGAGCACACGGGCACGCTACAACAAGAACCGCAATCAAAGTCTGAAGGGAGAACCGGAGATCCATTCCTCGAATACCATACCAATAGAGAAATGCGAGAACAGCAATGAGAAGTACAACAGGGATAAACCAGGTAACAGCATAGTCGGCAAGTCTCTGGACAGGAGGGCGGGACCCCTGGGCCTCTTCAACCAGCCTGATAATCCGGGCAAGCATCGTGTCAGAGCCAACTCTCGTCGCTTCATAATCAAATGCCCCGCTTGTTACCAGAGTGCCTCCGATGACCTCCTGGCCGGGTTCGCGCAAAACAGCCAGAGGTTCTCCGGTTACCATGGACTCATCCACATAACTTGATCCTGATACAACGATCCCATCTACAGGAATCCTTCCTCCCGGTCTCATCCGAATGATGTCTCCAGGGATAACCTCCTGAACAGGGATATCTTTCTCAACTCCATCACGAATAACCGATGCAGAGTCAGCCTGCAGTCCAATCAGTGAGGTTATTGCTGATGATGTCCGCCCTTTTGCCCGCGCTTCAAGATACCGGCCAAGAGATAAAAACGCGGTAAGCATCAAAGCAGTCTCATAGAACAACGTATCCATATCAAGAATAATGGAAAATGTTCCGAGAACACTTGCAAGATATGCAACCGATATTCCCATCGCATACATGACATCCATATTCAGGGTTTTATTCCGAAGAGCACCAAAAGCAGCACGAAAGATAGGAGTACCAAGCCAGAACAGTACCGGAGTTGTAATTATGAGCTGGACATAAGACAAAAGATGCATATCATGATCCGGAATATACATCATGCCCATAAGAACCAGAGAGAGACCAAAACCGATGATGATCTTAAAGAGCTGCTGTTTCAACTCTCTTTCCCGTAATTTTTCACTCTCATCTATCTCATCATGGTCTGTTCCGAGAAACTGATAACCGGCATTATGAATGGCATCCCTGATTTCTCTTATATCCACAAGTGAAGGATTATAGGTGATATATGCCCGCTCATTCACAAGATTTACATCGGCGGATATCACGCCATCAAGGGTCTGCAGGGCTTTCTGAACTGTCTGAACACAGGCGGCACAGGTCATTCCTCCAACCTTTATTACCACTTTTTCCAATCTGACCGAAAAACCACTTTTTTCGACAGCCCCGGTCAGGTCTTTAACGGATACTTGTGAAGGATCATACAATACGCGTGCTTTCCCTGTTGCAAGATTGACTCTTGACTCTATCACACCCGGTGTGGATGAAAGACCCTTTTCAACTGTACCTGCGCAGGTGGCACAATGCATTCCGGATATCTCCAGTTCAATCTCTTTTTTCTTCTCCTCTGCCATACAAAAACTCCCATTAGCCTATTTTTTTATGAAGATAATAAAAAACCCAAAAACTCATTTTGGCTGATAACACCAGATGATAATGTATGATCCTTTGTGCAGCACAGATATCACCCTGTTGGAATGATCCACAATCCGGATTAAAAAAGATGAGACAATATGCAGCTGAGGCAGTAGAAGGGGATGCTGAGTTGATTGCATTTCCAGAGCAGATACTAACTGGTTGGGACCCCCATGATACGTCATATACTACAGAAGAAACAGGAGCACTCGTAGATGAGATGCGTGAGATTGCACAAGAGGTGAGTATCGGAATAATCGGATCATATCGGGAAAAAGGTGATGAAAAACCATTAAACACATGTATTGCAATCGGTCCTGATGGACGGACACTTGCAAAATATTCCAAAATTCACCTTTTTTCTCCGGCGGGGGAAGATCTCCATTACTCATCCGGCAGTACTTTAGGATCATATACCGTGAACTCCTGCACAATTGGTTTTGCCATATGCTATGACCTCAGATTTGCACAACTCTTTCAGGCTTACCGGAATAGAGGGGTCCATCTTATGATTATTCCGTCAGCATGGCCATCCTCAAGGATGAAACATTTTAATCTTTTTACAACGAGCAGAGCGGCGGAGTTTCAGACCTTTGTGGCTTCTGTGAATACCGTCGGTATCACTCCGGTCGATACGTATATCGGAGGGACGTGCATTGCCGGGCCGGATGGAACTATCAGGGCACGGGGAAGTGATCTGGAAGAATTAATTTTTTATGATATTCACGAAGAAGAAGCACTCACTCTGAGAAAAAATTTCCCTGTTCATCAGGACTATGAGAAGGTTGACTATACGGAATTACTTTCCAGATAAAAAAAAGGTTTTACAATATTAAAATCAGTTCACTCACTGATTCATCATATTCATCATCGCCTGGGAACCTGACCTGAATAAAGGTGGTCGTCGATCCTCCACTGGCGGTAAATTTGAAAAATCCTTTCTCATCTGTGGTCGAGATACCAAGAATAGAAAAGTCGCTTCTTGTTCCCACCCGGTCGGATGCTTCACAAATTACCTTTTTCCCTGCCAGTGGGGCTCCGTTCTCACCCATCAGCTGTCCGCCGATTGAGACCGCCTGACCAGGGAATGGATTGGAAGGGGATGCCTTTGCGGTCACTTTTGTCTTTGATTTGGCTACCTGTGGGATAATTCCGGTCTTTACCTTTAGCTCTTTTGAGATATGACCTGATACAATCTCACTTATTGTTCCTTCAAACTGGGAATTTCCATTATATCTGACTCTGAGATATTCTGGCGGTGATGCTGCCGGTCGGAAAAATGAATATGCCCCTTCGATATCAGTAGTTGCCACTGCCAGAAATTCATATTCACTTTCCGGATCATTTTCTTCCAATCGTTCAAGGGATACTTTCTTATTACCCATGACCGTACCTTCCGCATCGGTCAGGATACCTTTCACGGTGAATGGGAGATTTTCACCCGGATCAGCAGGATCGGTCCCAATTGAAAGATGGGTCTCTACCTTATCAGCAAAAACACAAGACCCCCACCCACAAAAAACAAGGGCGATAAGGGTTGTCAGGACCACCAGAGAGAAACTGAGTGCACGTTGTGACTGCACTGGTGAACACGTCATACCCAATATCTGGTACCGCTTCCATTAACAG
>NZ_JAIWNS010000104.1 GCF_020216685.1 Methanospirillum hungatei
GATTCCCATCAAAAGGGATTATATAAGTTTAACCACATCGTGTTTTGGCTCCATTGCTTCACCGGAACGAAGCATCGCAGTAAGCTGGCGTTCCACCTCATCACGGTCAAATCCCTGCTGACGGACGATTTCTATCACATCAGGTTTATGAGCTCTGCCATTCTCATCTGCAATATCCCGTATTGCCTGCTTAATATTTCTGATAAGATCACGTTTACTCTTAGAAACACCGGTTGCGAGCATATCAATATCAAACGAACCACTTGAGGGATCATATGCTACCTGCCTCAGACAAGTATCGATAATGGTAATGACACGGTCAGCATCACTCTTTTCTATAACAGAAGAAAGCCTGATTCTGGCTGATGCCTCTGCCAGCCTGACAATTGCCTCAAGCTGCCGTGCAGTAACCGGAACCGGTTTATTCGCATCCGCAAGGTCTCGAAGTTTCATGTAGTATGCAATCAATGTCTCGCGTGCTTCGTCTGATAGCCGGGGAAAGCAGCTTCGTTTCGCATAAGCCACATACTTCCTGAACATTGCCGGATCGATCTCCGGAGTGACCGGTTTTAGCTGCTCGGTGATGTACTCTTCATCCACACCGGGGATTGGTTCACGGTTGTGCTGTGCGATAAGTTCTCCGACACTATGAGCCTTGATGATATGCTCTGCTATTGCCAGATCACGCTCATGTTCAGGTTTGTCTGTAAGGACAAAGAGGAGATCAAATCGTGACAGTAGGGAAGGAGGCATATTGATCTGATCCCCTATGGGAACAAAATCATCAAACCTTCCATACTTTGGGTTTGCTGCACCAAGAAGGGCACATCGTGATTTTAACGTTGCCGTAATGCCAGCCTTTGCAACCGAGATAGACTGCTGTTCCATCGCTTCATGAAGAGCACTCCGGTCATGCTTATCCATCTTGTCCATCTCATCAACACAGGCCACACCCATATCTGCCAGGACTAGAGCACCGGCTTCAAGGGTCCATCGACCGTCTCCAAACTCATCTTTCACTGCAGTGGCAGTAAGACCTGCTGATGTTGTTGACTGGCCGGAGGTGTATATTGCCCGGGGAGAGAGCCGTACAACATATCTGAGCATCTGGGACTTTGCAATACCAGGATCACCAATTAAAAGGACATGAATATCACCACGAAGCCTGCTCCCATCCGGCATCTCCTTTGCAATTCCTCCAAAGAGCTGAAGAGCGATTGCATCCTTGACATCATCCACCCCATAAATAGTAGGAGCAATGGAGTGTGCAATCTTCCGATAGATATTTGGGTCTTTGGAAAGGGCGATGATCTCCTTCTCATCCTCCTCACTGATGTTCACCTCTTCAAACTCTTTTTCAGCTACTTCAATGGAGTTACATTCCACATAGATATCAAATATCGTGGATTTTGTTCCGTACGAATTCCGTTGAATCGAGCGGAGGATTCCATTGACAACTATCCGGTCACCAGGTGCAGAAGTGCCACAGATATCATCAATCACATCAAGATCTATGGTCTGCGGTTGTTCACCGCCACGAAGTCCCTCAGGTGACTCCTGAATTCGAAGTTTCTGAGAGTCTACAAATCGTGAAAACCTTGGAATGAGTTCAAGCTTCTTCTGAGTACATCCATCTGCCTGACACCCGTCCGGCTCTACAAAGGGACCATATGACTGAGCTTTGACGGTACGATGACCGGCAGGACATCGGAATACAGCCAGAGTGATTCGAGGTCTTACTTCGGTCGTTTTCCGGAGAATTCCCTCAACACTAATGAACTTGCCGATATGATCAGAACGGATTTCCCTGATTGCAATCTTCCTCGGGAGATTGATAAATCTGACATTAATATCTGGCTGCTCATCTTTTTTTCTTGTTTTTACGAGACGATGGGTTCGGATTGCATCTTTGATATCTCCTATTACTTTCCCAGGGTTTTCCAAAAGTTCGTCTGCAAGTTCAGTCCCGGTCTTACCAAAACTCTCAATGTCGCGATAATTTATATAGAGCGAGCGTTTGTAAGGATATTCACGGGACAATTCATCGAGTTCTTTTTTATATCGTGTCTTGAGAAACCGGTGCCAGTCTGCATCACGGTCAGTAATCTCAACCGATTCTACATCTTTACCTGGTACCATGAAGATCAGTATTACAGTACTTTTTGTTCATGAAATGAGGATATTTATTTGATCCACAAGATTAAGAGAGTTTTCGAAAATGAACCTTCGGAACACTCAAAACAAAACAGGCCCCTTCTCCCTGTTTTCCATTTTCAATGATTGAAATATCGGTTATTGACAGGATTTCCCGAACAAGGAATAGTCCAAGCCCGGTATTTTTTCCATAACCGCGCCCGAAAATCTGTTCTTTATCCCCATCAGCAACGCCGGCTCCATCATCAGCAATTTTTAGTTCCAAAATACCCTCTTTCTCACATGCACTTATGTGAATCGTGGTAACATGCTCACCATGCCGGAGTGCATTATCAAAGAGATTATAGAAAACCTTTTCAATGAGGGGATCAACAAAAATTTCGTACTGATTCACATCCGGCTCAACGATCACTGCGATCTGGGTGAATGATACACTCATTTTATGAATCAAATCTTGAAGCTGAATCCAGACCGCCCCTTTCACCCCAAGTTCTTCATACAGTCTGGTAAACTCGATCTGGGCAGATAATCTGGAGAGCAGCTGACCTTCTCGTTCCAGATATTCCTGAAAGTGAGGATCCGGGCTGTCCATTTTCGCAAGTTCATTATATGAAAGAAGAGCCATCATGGTATTCTTCATATCATGACGGGTGATGGATGAGAGAAGCCCGAGTTTTTTATTGGCCTGTGAGAGCGATAACTCAACACGTTTACGTTCTGATATCTCATTTTTCAGATCATCATTAATCCTGAGAAGTTCATTATTCGCATCGCTGAGTTGATCATTTACAGAAGCAAGTCTGTCTTTCGCCTCATTCAACTCATTATTTTTAGATATTGCAATCTCATAGGTAGATAGAAGGATATTCAGAATCTTCTGACGGTTCGAAGTGATAACATGAGTACTTCCTGAAAAAAAGACCGATACCCCGGGTTCAACAGAATCATCCTGATTGATAGTCCTATTAGCCAGAATGACCTTAATACGGTCAAGAAGATATGCCGCCTCATATGGCTTAATGATAAAATTATCAGCTCCACATTCAAGTCCGGAAAGCACATCCCTTGGATCAAAGAGCTGGGTCACCAGAATTACGGGGATATTCCTGGTCACTGGATCGGCCTTTAATGTCTTACATAATTCATACCCGTTCATTTCAGGCATCATAACATCAGTCAGGACCAGAGTCGGGAGTTCCCTTTGTATCTCCTCCAGTGCTTGCCGGCCGTTATATGCCACTCTGACTATATATCCTGCTTTATCAAGCAGATGACGTAATATTTCAGCCTGAGTCTTACTATCCTCAGCAATGAGAATTGAAACCGTTTCATTTTGAATATCAGCCATGATGACCTCCTTCTTGGACAGGAGGAGATTCTGATACGGTATCAGTATCAGGCAGGAAGACCTGAAATGTTGAGCCACACCCGGGTCCCGGGCTCTTTACAGATACTGTTCCTCCGTATAATGCAATGATACGCTTTACTATTGCAAGACCAAGACCATGAACTGAATGGTCATGTCGTGATTCATCGGCTTTGTAAAAATCATCAAAAACCCTGCCAATCTGATCCTGTGTAAGTCCTATTCCGGTATCCTGAATGCTGAGAACCTGCTGTTTTGTTTCATGTTCGCAGGTAAGGGTAATACTACCCTTATCTTTATTATACATGATTGCATTTGAGATCAAATTTTCCATAACTGTCATCGCGTGAAAATGAGACATCCGGATACAGGTCCTCGGACGGATAAAATTTTTTACTGTTATCTCTTTTTGATCCAACAGATATGAATGATTTCCTAATACCTCAAGTGAGATTAAATGAATATCTGCACTGCTTTTCATGTCAGAGAATGAATCAAGGGTGATGTGTGACAGTTTGAGTATCCGGTCAACCAGATGTTTCAGAACGGTGACATCTTTCACCAGGAGAGAGAGAATCTCTTTTTTCTCTTCATCTGATTCCTTCTGATACAAATAGGGTAAAAATGCGTACAACGGAGTCAGGGGGGTTTTTAAATCATGACCGATCCGGGTTATGAGTTCTGTTCTCTGCATCAGAAGATGTTCAACAATCTCGTTGGTCACTGATAATGCCTGTGTTCTTTCTTCCACCAGCTCTTCAAGATGTGAGGTGAAATCATTCAGTTCCCTGGTGGTTTGTTCCAGTTCTGAATTTTTTAATGCTGCAGTCTGATAAATTGACATAAGAATGCAGAGCAGATCCTCCCGTGATGAACTGATGAGATACTCATGCCCGTCATAAACAAATGATATCCGATCAGAATCCGACCTGGTTGAAGCGGGATGATTCGGTCTTTGTGCAACAAGAGATATTTCCCTGATCAACTGGTCCCTTCGGACCGGTTTAATAATAAAATTATTGGCGCCACAACAAAGACCTCTGATAATATCAGTCGGATCAGATAGCTGAGTGACAAAAATAATTGGGATTTGAGAGAATCTGGGATCTTTTCTGAGCAGATGACAGAAGGTATATCCATCCATCCCTGGCATGACAATATCGGTGAGAATCAGATCAAAGGGTGTATGATCAAGAACCAGAAATGCAGATGCCGGGGATTCAACCCATTCCGCCTCATACCCTTCCTGAGTAAGATAGTGCCTAATTATGTCAGCCTGAGTCTTACTGTCTTCCACGATAAGCACCCGGCACTTCTGTGATGCTGTCACAATTGCCTCCGTTCAGACAGTGATCGTAAAAACCGGGCAATTTCGACAGGAGGAAGAGAGAACATACCGGCGTTCAGCATCTCTGCCGCACCAGGCATACCGTACACAAATGAACTATCCCGGTCCTGGATGATGGTGCACCCGCCATTCTGCCTGATCTGGAGAAGTTCTTCTGCACCGTCTGACCCCATTCCCGAAAGAAGAATGCCGAGTACATGTGATCCAAGATTTTTTGCAGCAGATCTGAATAAATAAGAAACTGATGGTCGCAGATTATGCTCAGGAGGGCTTATTGAGAATGAAAACCTGAGATCTGATGTTATACCGGTATGTTTCCCGTCAGGTGCAACATATAATATTCCCGGTTGTAATATCTCCCCATCTCTTGCAATACTGACTGGAAAACCGGTTGATTCAGTCAGCCACAATGCCAGACCCTCTATAAAGCCGGGGGACATATGCTGGACCAGAACCAATGGCAGCGGGAATCCAAGAGGGAGATTACGAATAATCTCCTGAATGACCTGTGGCCCGCCGGTTGAAGCACCAATCACAACGACCCGAATATCCTGGTGAATCTGAAATGGAATCTGAATAGTACTGATGTCTTGCTTTGGAACATTCAGATGATTGAATCGCCTTCGAATTACTTTCACTTCAGAATACGTACGAATAGCATTCACAAATTCAGAAGCTGCCTCTTCATAGCCATGATATCCAAATGCAGGAGGTTTTCTAAAAACTGCCAGGGCTCCTGCTTCAACTGCTCTGAATGAAGCCCGAATCTCTTCAAGATTATCAATACCGCTGACGATGATGATAGGAACAGGTGTCCGTTCCATGATCTGTCTGGTAGTTGCGAACCCATCAAGGTCCGGCATATTGATATCCATAGTGATAATATCAGGGGTAAGACGGGAGGCTAGAATGATCGCTTCCTTTCCATTCTTTGCTTGACCTATAACAGAAATATCCGGTTCCTTCTCCAATATACTCTGAAGTACCATAAGAGTTACCGGTGAATCATCCACCAGCAGTACCCGAATCATCTGCCAGCTCCTATAAGTCTGGTAATCACTTCAAGAAGGTTCCCCTGGTCAAAACTGGATTTTATGATATACGCATTTGCACCGACAGTAATACCATGTTCCCGATCTTCCCTGGAATCAAGAGAGGTAACCAGTATTACGGGAAGATCAGATAATTTCTTTTCAGAACGTATCTTTTCAGTAAGAGCAAACCCATTCATCCGTGGCATGTCAACATCTGATACCACAATGTCAACCGGAAGGGTCTTGAGTCTGGTGAACGCATCAAGGCCGTCTACTGCAGTTTCAACATCATACCCAGCACCTTCGAGAATATTTTTCAGCAGCATCCGCGAAGTAATTGAATCCTCCACCACCATGATCTTTCGCCGGCCAGATAATGAAGATGGTAATTCCCGTTCAGATATACCGATACGGGTCTTCCCCTGCATCTCTTCTGCAATATCTTCTACCTGCAAAACCGGCACTATCAGGGTATTGCTCAATATGGCAACACCACTCACAAACCGGATGTCCTTTAATTGCGGACCAAGGTCCCTGACGACTATCTCCTGAGCTCCGCCAATCTGGTTTACTATCAGACCAAAACGCCTGTTTGGAGTCCTGAGAAGTACCACAGAACGGGCATCTTCAGACTGGGGTGAGCCGGATGATAATCCAAGTACTGAGCTCAGCAAGACAACCGGGATTGCCTGATTCTCCAGATATAAAACAGTTCTTCCCTCAATTGTGGTAATCTCTGATGCATCGGGAATCATCACCCGTTCCACATCAGTGAGCGGTAAAAAGAACGGGCGGTTTTCTGCATATACTAAAATACCTCTGAATGTTGCAAGCGTAATTGGAACGGTCAGGAAAAACCGGGTTGATTTGCCAGGAATACTTTCAACATCTACAATACCCCCCACCTGATTAATCTTCTCCTGTACAATGGCAAGACCAAGACCTCTGCCTGATACTGTGGAGACATGTGATGATGTGGTAAATCCTGACTGGAATATCAACCGCTCTTTCTCTCTATCGGTAAGGGCTTGTGCCTCCTCCTCATCCAGCAATCCTTTACTGATTGCAACAGATACTGCTGTCTGTGGATCAATGCCTTTTCCGTCATCAGAAATAGTAATGGAGATCTGATTAGCCCGGTTATGAACAATTTCAATTGACAAGTTCCCTTCTGCTGGTTTTCCATCCCGTAATCTGATCTCTTCAGGTTCAATCCCATGGTCTACCGCGTTTCTGATAAGATGTATCATGGGATCTCTGATACCATCCAAAATCCGTCTGTCTATTTCAATATCTGATCCGGTTATCCTAAGAGAGACTTTCTTCCCCTGTTCACGGGCGATATCACGGACCATTCTCGGATATGCATCAGTCAGCGATGAAAACGGAACCAGTACAACTTCCCTGATACTTTCGATAAGCTGGGTGATGGCAGAATCCATCTCACTGTGATCCTGGGTCATCGCCCTTATGGTTGAATCAAGCTTTGTCTCACAACTTCCGATGATGTCACGGGTGGTATCAATAAAGTGAAGCAGCCGGTCTAAAAAATCATTTGTTCCCTGGAACTGTCGTTTCAGATTTGCAATATCACCTTCAACCCGGCTCAGGCTCCACCTCCATGTCTGCACACTCCGCGAAATTGATTTTAATTCAGAGAGGTGTGATCCCGCAGACATGCGATAAGAAAGCAGGTCATCAGCCGTTTCATACAAAGACGTCAGACGTTCTTCAGAGATCCGAATCTTCGGTCCGGCTGTCCCTTTTCCCGGTGAAGATACTGAGAGTAGTTCAGGAGTAACCGGTTCACTGTGACTGGCATCTGGTGGAGTTGCAGGTTCCCGGATACTTGCTTTTTGAGGGGGGGCTGGTGGAACTTCACGTACAGGAGAAGTGTGCGGGGAAGGAACTGCTTTTTTCAGTTTTTGAATAAGTGGCGTGATTTTTACCGTTTTATCGCCGGCAAGAAGTAATTCAAGAGTAGTTATCACGTCATGAATCAGATCAAACTCACTCTGCGTGAGGATCATCTCACCTTTCCTGACAGAAGAGAAGACCGATTCAAGATGCTGGCAGATCGTCTCAATATCCTTCAGACCAACAGCATGGGCTGCTCCTTTCAGACTATGGGTTGCACGATAGACCGGTTCAATCTCTGATTGTTGCGATCGGGAAGGGTCTTGCTCGATCACCAGTATTCCGGCAATAATCGCCTGAACATGATCTGCTGCTTCCTCGCCAAAGGTAGCGAGCAGTCGTGCAAGAAACTCCTCATCCTGTAGATCCATGGCTCTTTCAGACTCTGAACCGTTCAGTAATCTCTTTCAGACTATTCCCAAGATCATGAAGATCACGAGCGGTCTTTTCCACCTGCCTGGTTACTTCAAGATTATTTTGTGCCGCAGTTCGAATATTTTCCATCGCCATGGAGATCTGATCCATTACTACAACCTGCTCCTGACTTGAAGCAGTTATCTGAATTCCGGCACGTGCAGCATCAGATATTCCCTGATTCAGAACTACAATCGCTTCCTGTGCCTCCTTTGTCAGTTTCATACCCGTTGCAACGGTCTTGGTACCCTGCTCAGTAGAGATTACCGTTGAACTGATGCCCCGTTGAATATCTGTCAGAATGTTTCTGATATTTGTTGTTGCCTGTTTTGACTGCTCAGCAAGGTTTTTGATCTCCTGTGCAACGACACCAAATCCCTTCCCAAATTCTCCCGCCTTGGCTGCCTCAATCGAGGCATTCACTGCAAGCAGATTTGATTGTTCTGCAATATCAGTAACACTTGCAATTATCTCACCGATGGCCTGACTCTGTTCAGACAGGCGAATGACATTTGAAGCAATTGACTCCATCTGCTGGTTGATATGATTCATACCGGTCATAATCTCTTCAACTGATGCCTGTCCGTTCTTCACAACCTGGTTAACCGCCTGTGACTTTTCAGCAACTGCCTTTGCTTTCTGATTGGTAACCTCACTAGTTTTGCGTACCTCTTCCACAGTTGCCGACGTTTCATTGACTGCAGACGCAGTTTCTGCGGTACTGGAAGACAGCTGAGCAGTGACTGATAAAATCTCTGTGGATGCAGCAGAGAGAACATTCACACCCTGATACAATTCATCATTCATGATCGTCATCATTCTGGACAGTTCAATACCAATCCTGTTCAGGGCTTCTTTAAAGGTTACATATTCACCTTTCACATGGAGTTTCTCATCAACCCGGGCAGTAAAATTCCCTGCAGCATATTCACCAGATACCCGCATTGCCTCATGCACCGGTTCAATGACGGCGTCAAGGGTTTTGTTCACTTCTTCTACAATTCTTCTAAAGTCTCCCTGATGGCGTGATGTATCAGCCCTGATATCAAGCCTGCCTTCCACCGCTGCTTCTGAAAGCATACGGACATCGGCTATCATCAGATTGACGGCTTCAATACACTGATTCAGATTGTTCTTGATAAGTGAGAAATCCCCCCTTGCTTCCTCGGTAATCTTATCAGGAATATCCCCATATGAAATCCGTTCAACATATTCAGCAGCAATATTCAGCGGTCCGATGATCGCATCCAGCATCTGATTAATTCCCCTAAACATATCTCTGCTGTATCCGGTATATTTGGAGATATCTACCCGGTAATCAAGATTACCTGCAATACCATTGGATATAAGCAATTCAATGTCACGATTCCTTTCGTTAAGAATGGTGATAAGATTATTCAGGTTGGTTTTTATCTCTTCGAAAGACCCGGCAAAAGGTTCAGTAATGAGCGGCGGGATTGTTCCATGGGCCATTTCATTAATATACTCAGCCGTAATCCCCATTGGTCTGACATATGCATCAAGCGTAGAATTCATACCGTCAATGATCTTTTGAAAGTCTCCTTCATGTTTATCAGCATTGACCCGGTATGCCAGCTCACCTTTTACTGCAGCTTCAGAGAGCGTGTGTGCATCCTCTACCATGGTAGCGATGTGAGTTCCCATGTCATTCACCGTCTTACCTAATACTCCGATCTCATCATTCCGAACCAGGTCCACCCGTGCAGTACTGTCTCCCCGTCCAATTCTCACTGCCACATCCATAAGTTCAGTTAAGGGACTGGTAATATTCCGGGTCAGAATATAAGCAACCAATAGGGAAATAATTCCAACACCGGTTCCGACGACAAGTATAATGAGAATGAGAGAATTCTTTTCAGCTTCAGCAGCCTCTATGGTTTTTTGTGCACCATGCAGAAGTGAATCCTTAAGAGCGGAGAACGTAGCTTCAGTTGCACGCCTGGCTTCAGCATGTTCTCCCCCATTCATGATAGAAATTTTTGCTTCCCGTTCTTTCCCGCTTTTTTCCAGCTCAAATACCTGGAGAGCAGCTTTTTTACATGAAAAACCCTATTGGGGAAATCCCTCAAGGCCCTTAATATTCCTGAGGATCAGGCTTATTAAGAGTCTTGGTTACTTCACAG
>NZ_JAIWNS010000105.1 GCF_020216685.1 Methanospirillum hungatei
CGGATGATGTGATAACCCAGGAGATCGCTCTTGTCGTCTGTGATTATGACCTCTGGAAACACCAGGATCCCCGTTCGGGTGTTCTGGGCCTTGTACTTCAGCGGCATGAGAACAGGGAACATGTTCGTGACATGCTCATGCTTGGGGTCTTTGATGATAAGAAGATCAGAAGCGAGTATGAGGATATCATGCGGGAGATGAACCGGGTCATGGAACGGACCAAACGTGCAGCAAGCATTCTTGGTACCAAATACCGCACCGTTGTCACTCCCATGTACGGATACCCCAGTGAGACAGCAGCCTACCTTCGAAAAGAACTTGGATCTGATATCGAGGTTCTGGTCTCCCAGTCAGGCAAATTTTCTATCAGGTCAGTTCCCAACATCTCCCATAAAATTGCCAGGGAGTTTGGCGGCGGGGGTCATCCCAATGCAGCAGGAGGATTCTTCAATTTCACCCTGACAGATAAAATACTCCTCCGTCTTTTTAAAAAGAACCAATGGTTTGAAAAAATTGCAAGGTACGCAGACACTATTCAAAAATAACTGCATATTCCTTTACTTTTTTCCAGTACTCTTCTTCTGATCCTGCTGCGTATCCTGCCACCTTCAGATGATCATGGTCCACGTATTGCAGGGCATCAAGAAGGGCAGACTCTGAAGCATCATACACGATGAGATCTCTGACCTGGTACCGGTCCATAAGATCATTAACAAGGGAGATCATCTCTGCCCGGATGATGAGGTCTGATGTGTATTCCAAGAGTTCCTCAAGATTATGAAGGGAAGGGTGCTCTATGAAAAGGAGATTTTTCGGACCTGACAGGAGTTCCAGATCAAACGGGCCTGGATTCTCCAGATGTATGATATGACCGGAGACCCGGTTATCCCGCAGAGTCCTCAGAAGGTGACGAAATCCATGGAACATCTCAGCATAGGCATCCTCGTCATCAGGGGAAGGGCATGAAGAGAGAAGAGCAGGATTTTCGTGCACCGAACGTATCTGCCTGCCTGATCTGGTCATGAGTTCATAATCGGCGACCATGGTATCCGGAGTAACGTGCGGTCCGGACTCTTCATCCCAGGACAGGGCCTCTTCCAGTCGTGACCTGCAAAACGGTCCACCGACTGCTATCTCATCTATCTTCGCATCTTTTTGCGCAGAAAAGGAGCGAAGTAATTGAAACGTGATGAGATCAGCTTCGATGCCACGGTATGCGGAGATGAACTCCTGCAGGACGGAAACCTGGGGAATTTCAGGATTAGAACCGAGTGACAGTGTTTTAAACGCTCTTTTTTTCTTCATATTGTCATTCAACCCAGGGCAGCTTCCTGCGCAACTGTCAGTCTGTCTGACAGGCCGGTTCAGGATCAGGGAGAACAGAGGTCCCCATCCTCTGTATATTTTATAGAATTATCTTCAAAAATGTACCTGATGAATAGCCGCCCACTTCTTGTTACCTGTGGCCTTCCCTATACCAACGGCCCCTGCCATCTCGGCCATCTCCGGACATATGTACCTGCGGATTTTTACGTGCGGTTCATGCGGCGAAAAGGAGAAGAGGTGGTCTTTATCTGCGGCTCGGATAATCATGGAACGCCAATCGTCGTGAGTGCCGAGAAGGAAGGCACAACTCCCCGCCAGATATCTGAACGGTATCACACCCATTTCTCTGACACCTTCACCAAGATGCAGGTGCACTTTGATCACTTCGGGATGACCGATGATCCAACTACCCATGCTCGGACAAAACATCTTGTCAGCCGGCTGATTGACCGGGGTTATGTATACCCGAAGATAATTCAGCAGGCATACTGCACAAAATGTCAGAAGTTCCTGCCCGACCGGTACCTTGAGGGAATCTGTCCCCACTGTAAAAAACCGGCACGAGGAGATGAATGTGATCAGGGATGCGGGAAACACCTTGAACCAGGAGAGATACTGGAACCTACCTGTAAGATCTGTGGCAACCGGGCAGAATACCGAGAGCAGGAACATTTCTTCTTCAAACTCAGCGGATTCCAGGACTGGCTCAGGGAATATCTGGGCAAACTAAAAGGGACCGATAACGCCATCAATTACGCCCTGGGCTGGGTGAATGAGGATCTGCATGACTGGTGCATTACCCGGACACTTGAATGGGGAGTGAAATTCCCTGGTCATGATGATCTGGTCGTCTATGTCTGGGTTGATGCCCCCATCGGATATATCGGATTTACCGAAGAATGGGCTGCGAAGACCGGGAGGGACTGGAAGGATTGCTGGTGTGGCGAGAACACACGGGTGACCCATTTTATCGGACAGGACATCACCTATCACCATTGTGTCTTCTGGCCGGCGATGCTCCATGGTGCAGGATATGGAACGCCCTATGCAGTAGTTGCCTCCGGTATGCTCAAGATTGATGACCATAAGTTCTCAAAGTCACGAGGATACGTGGTCTGGACTAATGAGGATTATCTTGACCAGGGGCTGCCTGCCGACTACCTTCGGTACTACCTTCTCTCCTATACAAGCCACACAAAGGAGATGAACTTCTCCTGGCAGCTTTTCCAGGAGCGGATCAATAATGAGGTTGTCAACAATCTGGGGAACTTCATATACCGCTCGCTCCATCTCTCCCAGAAACAGTTCGGGGGAGTGCCTGAAGGTGCGGTAGAGCAGGAGATCCTTGACCGGATAAACGAGGCCATCGGACAGGTAACCGGGCTTGTTGAGGCCTATGACTTTAAAGGAGCGGTTGATGCAATCCTTGTACTCTCCGCCTGGGGGAATACGTATATTCAGAGTAAGGAACCCTGGAAACTGGCAAAGACCGATCAGGCAGCCATGGCACAGGTCATGAGGAACTGTCTTCAGCTGGCAAAAGCCCTGACGCTCCTCATTGAACCGGTTATGCCGGAACGAGCCGGGCTCATCTGGAGTCAGCTCGGTCAGGACAGCCTAATAGCCAATAATGGATTCTCAGCAGGGCTTGAACCTCTCAGCCCCGGACCTCTTCCTGCACCTTCCATTGTGTTCTCAAAAATTGATGATAAGATGACTCAAGAACTCGATAAACGACTCCGAGACAGGATAGATGCACTGGATGCGGAGAAAAAACCCAAGACCCCGGAGATCTCAATTGAAGAGTTTGCGAAAGTTGAGATGAAGACTGGAAAAATCCTCTCTGCTGAACAGGTTCCAAAATCTGCCAAACTTCTGAAACTACAGGTCAGCATCGGCGATGAAGTACGGCAGATTGTGAGTGGGATAGCCCAGTTTCATAAACCAGAAGAACTGGTCGGAAAAGATGTGGTCGTCTGCACCAATCTGAAGCCGGCGAAGATATTCGGAATTGAAAGCAACGGGATGATCCTGGCCGCCGGAGATAATGCATCCCTATTACGGCCTGAAACTCCGGTTCCATCCGGAACAAAAATCAGATAAATTAAAAGTACTCTTTTTTTGTCACGATGTTATCTGCGATAGTGCAGTCTGTATTGCATTCTTCACTTCAGGATCACGTTCTTGTTTCAGTGCCTGCATAAGAGGAGTCAGTGCGAAATCTGATCCGGACCTGGCAAGCCCTTCCGCTGCAATCCTCCGGGTATACGGATGATCATCGGTCAGCAGCCGTATGAGGATCGGAGGAATTCGTGGATCCCGCATCTGTCCAAGAGATTTCGCAGCCATGTACCTGACATGATCCTTTTCATCGGTGGTAAGAGCGATAAGGAACTCAACAACCTGGACATCACCAATCGCTCCCAGTGCTTCAGCGGCCCGGTACCTGATTACCCAGTTCGTATCATTGAGTAATGGAAGTAAGGCAGGGACTGCGGTTTTTCCCATTCCGGAGAGGGATGCCGAAGCATGTGCACGAACTTCCTTATTTGTACTGCGAAGATCTGCCAGGGCAGACTCCAGTTCACGTGAAGACATGAAAAAAGAATTGGATGTTATCAAAGAAAAGAATGAAGGATTAGGTATTTCCTCCCATCCAAGGCTGCCCCACCTACCTAATCGTTCTCTCTTCTCTCGTTATGTGACCGGTGCTACGGTCGGCTGTGCCATTGCAGTCGATGAGTATTCATGTGTCTGAGCCAGGTCAAACAGTCCGCGAGCCACGGTTCTCTGCCGGTCAGTAATCTTGGTCGTAACATTTCCATCGCCACTTGCCTGGTAAATGTTATCATAGGTCTCAAAGTTGGTATTCATATAGACCTCTGCTGCTCCGACTGCGAGGGTATTATTCGCATTGGTACCCAGACCCTGGGCATCAAATCCATACCGCAGATTCACCGGCACGGTAGAGCTCTCTGAAATCGCACGGCCACCAACCGTCGTCACCGCAGCAACCTCCTGCACGTTCATTGCGCTACCCGCTTCAACAGTTCCTTTGAACGCTGCCCCATTTCCTCCGGTTCCACCTGCGAATACACACCGACCTACTTCATTTCCATTCGTTGCTGCACCAAGTGATGTGATGGTTGCTCCCTCATCCCAGAGCATCGTACCGCTCTGGCTCTGATCAGCCTGGAAATTCACCGTATGTCTGGCATACAGGTTGTCTCTGCCATCAGATACATTGGAACCATCCATATTGTACTCTTTCGTGTACCTGGTAGTTCCACTGGCTGCAAGGGTATTTTCACGATAGGTAAAGATCGCCCTTGTTTCATCTGGTGAAAGTGTATTATTCGCGAGATCCCCATTGGGAAGATTCGTCTGCTGCCACTCCATATCATGATTTACCAGAAGTGTACCGATACAGGTTGCATCGATAGTAGTCGTAATTCCGGTCTGATCATATGTTGCAGAAGTAGGTCTGACAGCAGATGCCCACCCGGTTGTGAGAACCAGGATTATAATAAGCACTGTGCTTAATTGCCTCATTGTACAGGCATTCATATCAATCAACCCCATCAATTTTCTGACCACATCCGTAGTCAGACTGGTCACGAAAATTTCGTCGGTTATACATATATACCTTGTCAATTTTCAGTGACAGAAAAATTGGAATTTAGACGATATCCAGAAAAATAAATATAAAGAAAATGATTTAATCGAGTGATGAAAATTGGGGAGAGATTTAGGCAAGGTAATCCGCGGGCTTAGGCAGCTCTTCCTTGAGTCCCTTGCGCTTTCTGATCTGCAGGACTATTTCCTTGGCAGAACCTGCCGGTACAATCTCAAAACCTGCAAATTCGCTGTTCCACATTGCACGACCTTCAGTTGCTGAACGCACATCTCCGGCAAACCCGAAGAGTTCAGCGACCGGTGCCTTTCCAATGACAGTGATGGTGTCTCCTTCACTGGTCATATCAAAGACCTGACCACGCCGGCTCTGAATCTGTGAGGTTGCACTTCCCATGTGATCCTGGGGAACGGTGATATGCAGCTTCTGCATCGGCTCAAGAAGTGAGTCCCCTGCAAGGAGCATTCCACCCTTGATTGCACTCCGGACGGCAGGGATGACCTGGGCCGGACCACGGTGGATCGCATCTTCGTGAAGCTTGACATCCACGAGCTTGATAAGCATGTTCTGAACCGGCTCGTCTGCAAGCGGACCGCCGTCAAGGGCTTCGTGGATACCTTCGATGATTAGTTCCATCGTTTCATTCAGGTACTGAATACCCTTGGTCATGTCAAGGAAAAGATTGGTAGCATAGATATCCTTGACGTTTTTTGCCTCTTCCTTGTCAAAACCGGCCTTGATCATCGTATCACGGCGTTCAAGAGACTCTTGGTTCATGGATATCTCATGGTTCTTGATCATCTCAACAACATGATCAGGGAGCGGATGAAGTGTGAAGTAGAACCGGTTGTGACGGTTTGGAGACTTGCCTTCGACTGGTTCGGTAAGTTCCTGGGTGATGGTTTCACGGTACACCACGATCGGTTCGGAGGTGATGATCTCAACACCCTTGTCACGCTTGATACGTCCGGTGATGATCTCAAGGTGCAGTTCTCCCATACCGGAGATCAGGTGCTCTCCCGTCTCTTCATTAATATTGACACGAAGGGTCGGGTCTTCCTTTGCGACCTGACGCAGAACATCGACCAGTTTAGGCAGATCCTTCATGTTCTTTGCTTCGACGGCAACGGTAACGACCGGCTCAGAGTAATGTTCAAGGGATTCGAACGGCGTCATTTCCATGAGACTTGAAACGGTAGAACCGACGATAGCATCCTTCAGACCGGTGACGGCAGCAATGTTCCCTGCATAGAGTTCGGGAACTTCAACACGGGTCGGACCCATGAAGATACCGACCTGCTGCAGACGGTTAACCTTCTTTGCAGTTCCCATGACATACATTTCATTGCCCCGGCTGAGTTTTCCTGAGAAGAGACGACCGGTTGCAACTTCTCCTGCATGAGGATCAAAGGAGATATCAGTGACCATCAGACAGCTGGGTGCATTCGGATCACAGGTGATCATACCCTTTCCTTCAGGACTGTTGACATCACCGTGCCAGATAACACCAATACGGCGTGGCTGAGCCTCTTTCGGATTGGGAAGGAATGATACGACCATATCAAGGACGACTTCACAGAGCGGGCTCTTTTTCCCAAGCTCCTTCATCTCACCCTTCTTACAGTGCTCATATACTTCCTTAAAGGAGATACCGGACTTCTTCATGTACGGGACAGAAATAGCCCAGTTGTACAGTGCTGACCCAAATGCAACCGTTCCGTTGGCGGCATCAAGTTTCCAGCCATTATTGTACATCTCCTCATTCATACCCTTGATCAGCTTGTTGACCTTATCAATGACCTTACCAAGCCGGATCTGCATCTCCATCTCATCGACCTGAAGTTCATTGATCAGCCGGTCGACCTTGTTGATGAATAATACCGGCTTGACACGTTCTTTGAGTGCCTGACGCAGAACGGTCTCAGTCTGGGGCATGGTTCCTTCAACTGCATCGACAAGAACAACTGCTCCGTCTACCGCACGCATTGCACGGGTAACATCCCCACCAAAGTCAACGTGACCGGGGGTATCAATCATGTTGATGAGGTACTCTTTCCCGTTGTACTCGTGAACCATTGAGACGTTGGATGCATCAATAGTGATACCACGTGCCTGTTCTTCCTCATCCGAGTCCATCCAGCAGGCTTTTCCTGCCAAATCTTCACTGATGATACCTGCTCCGGCCAGGAGGTTGTCAGAAAGAGTAGTCTTCCCGTGATCGATATGGGCGACAATACCGATGTTTCTGATACACTCCGGCTGGTTCATGAGCTGCATAACGCGCTCTACCGTTTTCTTCCCTCGGCTCATATTTCACCTGCAATTTTAAAAAACAGAAATGGGATTGTTATTTACCGTGCAGACTTAGCAACACGTTCCCGTTCTTCACGCTTTGCGACAGAGTAACACTTGACATCCCCATTTGCAGCGGCAATAAGTTCCTCTGCGAGGGCATTTGCAACGGGTTTCTTCTTTTTATGAGATGCTGAATAGACACCGGCTGCGATTAAGCCGACTGCGGTATTTACCCGGCGCATCGGTGCGGTATCAACGGACTTTGGCACATTGATACCACCATACTTCAGACGGACGGTCTCTTCACGGGGTCCGGCATTTGCGACTGCATCACAGAGTACTTCGATTGGGTTCTTTTTGGTCTTCTGATGAACAATCTCAAAAGCATCCCTGACGATCCGGATGGCAAGCTGCTTTTTTCCCGTGTTTACTTCAGTACGCATCAGCTGATTGATCAGCCGCTCGACGATGAGCATATTTGCTTTATGAAACTCCTGACGGGTAAGACGCCCACAGGAATGGGGCACCATCATCGAGTTCAGGTTCACGTACCGTGCAATACCCGGGTCACGGATGGTGACCTCACTTGTGTCCCAGCGGTTAAAGAGGAGACGAGCCGGGGCAGATACTTCTTCACTCATCACGATCACCTGCGTGGCTTCTCCTTCCTGCCTATCACCAGTTCATGGAGACAGACATTATTCACCTTTGTGACAACAAAACGGACTCCGGGGATATCACCCATGGAACGTCCGAGACGACCGCCGATACCTTCAATTTCGACTTCATCATGTTCATCGATGAAGTTGATGGCACCGTCACCGACTGCAAATGCAGATACCTGACGTCCGTTCTTGATCAGCTGAACACGAACACACTTCCGGATCGCGGAGTTTGGCTGTTTTGCTTCAACACCGATCTTCTCAAGGACGATACCTCTTCCCTGGGGCGCGCCCTCAAGGGGATCGGACTTCAGTTTCAGACCACCTGCTGTTCTCGCAAAATGCGGGTCACTCCAGCGAAATCTCGCAGAGTCACGCTTTAATTTACGTGCTGCAAATTTACCCTGTCCCATTACATCACTCTGATAATCTTCGATAATTCCGCCAATAAGTGGCGAATTAGAATCCAAATGCGCGACGATTCCGATATAAAATGTCGGCTTTGAAACCTGTCTGTATACGTTGACACTTATGCAATATAATAGTTGTATTCACGCCCAACCTGATCTCATGCAGATCAGACTCTACAAAGAGGTCTCATTTGACGCAAGTCACCGGCTGTTACATTACCGGGGGAAGTGTCACAATCTTCACGGCCACCGTTGGAAAGTGGAGGTGTGGCTGAGAGGTTACACCGATGAAGAGACAAATATTCTGGTAGACTATAATGAGATCCGTGAGGTCGTGGACTATTATGACCATGAGATCATCCTCAATGAAGCAGATCCGATGGTCCCACGTATTCAGGAGTTTCATGAGGTCATTACGACTCCTGGTGATCCGACAAGTGAACTTCTGGCACGCCTGATCAGGGATGCCATTGAATTGCGATACAAAGACAGCGGGAGAGATATCATCGTTGATACTATCAGAGTCTGGGAATCACCAACCGGCTGCGCAGAGCTCAGGCATGAAGATCGCTGAAATATTTACCTCCCTCCAGGGAGAAGGGCTGACCTCCGGCTATCCTACCACCTTTATCCGACTGGCCGGGTGCAATCTTTCATGTTCCTATTGCGACACTCCGGCGAGCAGAAAGGGTGGAACAGATGTGAATGTGAGCGAAATTGCCCGAGGAGCCCTTTTACAAAAACCACACTATGTCTGTATTACCGGTGGTGAACCACTTCTTCAGAAAGATGAGGTTGCAGAGCTATCCCGCCAGCTTATCAAAGCCGGGAAAAAGGTGAGCATTGAAACGAACGGGACAATTCCTTTTGATGGTCTTCCGAATGACATTTCGATCTGTATGGACGTGAAATGCCCGTCGTCAGGAGAATTTAGTAATCTCAACCTTTTATCTGATTTAAAATCCACCGACTCAGTCAAGTTTGTGGTTGGAACAGACGATGATCTGCAGTATGCTGAAAAAGTCATTATGAGCCACCCGACAAAGGCAGAGTTATTCATATCACCCATATATGGGACCGATTATCAACGAATTGCATCATATATTCTCTCAAGAAATCTACCGGCACGAATGCAGCTCCAGTTACACAAATTCATAGGACTACCCTGAAATGAAAGCAGTATGTCTTCTGTCAGGCGGAATGGACTCATCCACACTCGCCTGTCTTGCAAAGCATGATGGATACGATATCCTTGCCCTGCACTTTTCTTATGGGCAGCGGACCGAAGAGAAGGAACGGGAATGTGCAAAACGGATTGCCCGTCACCTCAATGCACGTGAATTCCTCGATGTGGATCTTACCTATCTAAAAGCAGTCGGAGCCTCCAGCCTGACGGATCGGGCAATGCAGGTCAAGGCTCATAAAGATGCAGGAGACGGAATACCTGATACCTATGTGCCCTTCAGAAATGCAAACCTCCTCTCGGTTGCCACCAGTTTTGCAGAGGCGCGGGGAGCCGATGCCATCTATATCGGAGTCCAGGCATCAGATTATTCTGGATATCCGGACTGCAGACCAGAGTTCATTGAGGCATTCCAGAAGGTTATCACCCTTGGGACCCGCCCGGATGCAGGCATTATCCTGAAGACGCCTTTTGTAAAACTCAACAAAGC
>NZ_JAIWNS010000106.1 GCF_020216685.1 Methanospirillum hungatei
AGAGATTCTGAAGATCGGGATGGACCTGAACGTTCCGTACGAGGATACCTGGTCCTGTTATGCAGAGAACGAGGTTGCGTGCGGGATATGTGGATCATGCCATTTCAGACTGGAAGCTTTCAGACAACTCGGGATACAGGATCCCATCCCCTACCGGTAAATTATGGAGATATATCGCGGACGCAGGCTCTGGGTTGAAAAGCGGGGATTTCAGCTCCCGGATGGGCGTGAGAAGGAGGCGATTGTCGTCCATCCCGGTGATGCAGTCGTCATACTCCCCCATGACGGAGATGAAATTTTATTTATCAGGCAATGGAGGGCTCCCATTGGCACCTATATGTATGAAGCGCCTGCCGGGACCATGGAAGAAGGTGAAGATCCGATAGAGACAGCAAAACGGGAACTTATCGAAGAGACCGGTATGGCTGCAGGGTCCATGCATGCCTTAGGATATATCTATACAACACCAGGCTTTACCGATGAGCGACTCTGGCTCTTTGAGGCAACAGATCTGGTCCCGTCCAGGGAATACTCCCCTGATGATGATGAAGTCATTGAGCCGGTGCGGTTTACTGCACCACAGATAACAGAGATGATCCGGACCGGTGAGATCGTGGATGCAAAGACCATCTGCATCTTTTACCGGTGGATATGCGGGCGTTCTGATGAATAATATCGATCTTTTACTGGCCCTGATTCTCGCCATATCTCTCCTGAGTACAGGCTGCATGGATGCAGGCAATGAAGATACCGTGAATGCATCATGGAATCTCTCTCCAGATGGCAGCATCGGATTCTCAGTTCCGGAGTGTGCGGTAAAAGAACGGATCCTTGAAGAAGAGAGGAACCTGACCAGTACAGACCTGATATTCAAGGGGTTTGCCGGGGATGTACATGCCATCCTAATCAGTCCAAAAAACCCGGCTGCATTTCTAATCTGGGCTCCGGGTGCAAATAATCCCGCTGCCGGCTATGCTGAATACATGCACTATTACCCCGAGCATGGAATTGGGGTGCTTATCATGGATGTCAGAGGAAATGGTGGTGCAACCCCCGGATACCCGATGAATATTGAAAAAGATGCCGGACTCTTTATGCAGGGGGCCTGGCCGGAGTTTTACCTGATAGCGGTTGATATGATCGCCGGAAGGGAGTATCTTCAAAAAATGTATCCGGATATTCCGATCTATGCGGTGGGAGATTCAAATGGTGGGCGGTATGCCGCACTCGCCGCAGCTTCTGATCCGGATTTTGCCGGATATATCGGGATCTCCACATCCGGTTTTCACCACATGGGAGAGGAGTACACATCTCCCGTCAGGGAATTTCTCCTGAGTATCGACCCTGATGTCCAGGTTGCCAGGATAGTTCCAAGGCCAGTCGTTCTGTTTCATGCCCCTGATGACCCGGTCATTCCTTTTACCGAAGGAGAGACCCTGGCAGCTTCAGCCGGAAAAGAGGCAATGTTCATCCCCTTCAACGGGACTCATGGAGTAAACAGAGAGGTTGATGACAGGATCATTACCCTCGTTTTGCCTTCATGAAGTTTTGCAGGGGCAACGGTGAACCTTAAGTCAGCCTCAGATCAATATATACCAGCTTATACTGTAGGATTGTCTCATGAGCGAAGCGGTTGAACTGGACGAAGCAAGACGGAAATATGAATTTAAAAAGATGCTTGAGCGTCTGGAGGCAAAGGAAGGGAGTGGAACCGAACTTATTTCTCTGTATATTCCTCCTGACAAACAGATCTTTGATGTAACCGCCCAGCTCAGGGATGAGTTTGGCCAGTGTGCGAACATCAAGTCCAAGCAGACACGGACCAATGTGCAGAGTGCTATCTCAAGCATTCTTTCCAGGCTTAAATATTATTCGAAGCCCCCGGAGAATGGAATAGCAGTCTTTTGTGGTACCGTTAATAAACACGGGGACCGGCAGGATCTTGAGTGTGATATTGTAAATCCACCTGAACCCCTCAACCTCTACCTGTACCGGTGCAGTTCCCGGTTTGAACTGGAACCACTCCGGGAAATGCTTGAGGAGAAGTATGTGTATGGCTTGTTGGTACTTGACAGGCGTGAGGCATACTGGGGATTTTTACGGGGAAACCGGATTGACCCCGTTGGTGGGACCACATCCACCGTGCCTGGAAAACAGCGGAAAGGTGGTCAGTCAAGTATCCGTTTTGAGCGTCTCCGTCTCATCGCGATAAATGAATTTTACAAGAAGGTCGGTGAGCGTGCAAGCGAGATATTCCTCAATGAGAAAGACTTTTTTAACCGGTTCAAAGGGCTCCTGATAGGCGGGCCCTCTCCGACAAAGGAAGAGTTTGAAGAGGGGAATTATCTGCATCATGAAGTCCAGAAGCGGATCATCGGACTATTTGATGTAGCGTATACCAATGAGAGCGGCCTTCCGGAACTTGTCGAAGCGGCAGAAGATGCGCTGAAAGGTCAGGAAGTCATTGAAGAGAAACACCTCATGGACAGGTTCTTTAAGGAACTTGTCAAAGACAATGGTCTTGCTGCGTATGGAGAACAGTCAATCAGGGCAAATCTTGAGATTGGTGCAGTAGACACCCTGCTGCTTTCAGATAAACTGAGAAAAAGCCGGCTCTCGATAAAATGTGACGCTTGTGGATACACTGAAGAGAAGACCGTCCTTATCACTCCTGGCGAAAACCCAGAGGATATCGAACTTGGCTCCTGTCCGAAATGTACCTCTCCGCTGGTGCTTGCTGACTCATCAGATATTGTTGATGAACTGACCTATCTTGCCGACCAGTCAAACAGCAAGGTGGCAATTATCTCTGACGATTTCGAAGAGGGATCACAGTTATTTACGGCATTTGGTGGTATTGCCGCAATTCTCAGATACAGGACAGGATACTGATGTACCTTACAACATGTGATGCAATTGCTGCAATACTCAGGCAGCATACAGGAAAAGAAGATGTGATGCTGACAGACGGCGGAGATCATGCCGATGTCGCCTCAACCATTGCATTTTCTCTGGCAAAAGAACTCAGAAAAGCTCCAGCCATAATCGCCCAGGATATTGCCGGGGCAATCTGTGATAAAGTAATGGCGGAGACCGGAGCAGAGACCAGGGCTGTCGGCCCTTATGTTAATTTCATCTTCGGAGCAGAATACTGCTCAAAAGTGCTGGAGCAGGCTGTACGCGAGGGGTATGGAAAGGGTACGGAGAAATCCGAGCGGGTGGTTCTGGAGCACACATCTGCAAACCCGAACGGCCCTCTTCATGTCGGGCATATCAGAAACACCATCATCGGCGACACGCTGGCCAGATGCTTTAGAAAGGCCGGTTATCCACTTGAAGTCCAGTACTATGTCAATGACATGGGCAGACAGATAGCAATCGTTGCCTGGGGAATTGCTACCCAGGGGGCAGATATCCATGCCGAAGGAAAAGGCGACCATCTGATAGCCGATGTATATATCGAAGCAAACCGCCATCTTGAAAAAGACCCTGCTCTCAATGCAGAGATCGACCGGCTTATGCAGCTGGTTGAATCTGGCGATCCTGATACTATCAGCCAGTTCAAGATCCCGGTAAAACGCTGTCTGGACGGATTTAAAGATACCCTTGCCGCCATGCACGTGAAACATGACCGGTTTATCTATGAAAGTGACTTCATCCGGAATGGCGATACAGCAAAGGTCCTCTCCCGGATCTCCCACCTCCCTGAAGCACGGATTGAGGAGACCCTCTCTCTTGACCTCTCCGCATATGGGTTTGAGAAGAATTACATCCTGAGACGTTCTGACGGGACCAGTGTGTATGCCGCGCGTGACATTGCCTTCCACATCTGGAAGGGCCATAACTTTGACCGGGTCATCGATGTCCTGGGTGCTGATCACAAACTTATCGGGACTCAGCTGCAGGCTACCCTTGGGATTCTGGGTGAACGGGTGCCGGAGATAGTCTTCTTCGAGTTTGTTTCTCTTCCTGAAGGATCGATGAGTACCCGGAAAGGAAAATTCATCTCTGCCGATGAACTGATTGCAGAGACGGAACGGCGGGCAATGGAAGAGGTTACCGCACGAAGATCAGAACTCTCCGAAGAGGAACGCAAAAAGATCGCCCACTCTGTTGCAATATCAGCCATCCGGTACGATATCATCCGGACCATACCAGAAAAGAGCACGGTGTTTGACTGGAAAGAGGCCCTTGACTTTGAAAAACAGAGCGGGCCATATATCCAGTATGCCCATGCCCGTGCCTGCAGCATTCTTGAAAAGGCAGAATCATATACACCCTGTTTTGAGGCAGAAGGAGAAGGAGAGATTGCACTCACCAAGCAGATAGCCCTGTTCCCAAAAGTCATTACTGATGTTGTCACTGAGTTGAAACCTCATCTTCTTGCGATATATGCCCGTGAACTTGCCGATATTTTCAACTCATTTTATCATGCTGAGCCGGTGCTCAGGGCAGAAGGAAAGATCAGGGACCGGCGGCTGACTCTTGTTGATGCAACGAGAAATACGCTCAAGGAAGCATTGGAAACGTTGGGAATTGATGCACTCCGTGCAATGTGACCAGTCAAAGAAGGCGCTCCGGGGGATGGGATACCAGTTCTTCCATCCTGATTCTTCTGCTGCCCTCAAACCCTGCCTGTGGTGCAAACGATCCCTCTCCGGCGGGGATCAGTGTTATAAGAACCAGTTTTACGGCATTACCAGTCACCGGTGTGTGCAGCTGACCCCGACCCTCCGGTGCAATCATACCTGTCTCTTCTGCTGGCGCTCATTTGAACATGAGTATACCGGTGAAAAAGACCTCCTGCCACAGGAGATCGTATCCCGTATTCCGTTTCTCCAGAAAAAAGCACTGGGAGGATATAAGGTCTCACCAAAGGTTACCAAAGAGAAATGGGAGGAGGCATTACAGCCTGACCAGTATGCCATCTCTCTTGCAGGAGAGCCAACCCTCTATCCACACCTGCCTGAACTGATTGATCTGCTTAATCAGACAGGAGGCACAACATTTCTCGTATCAAACGGCACGATGCCGGATGTATTGAAACGGTGCCATCCGTATCAGAAGTACATCTCCCTCACCGCCCCTGACCGTGAGACCTATCTCCGGATTGCACGACCGCGGGAGGACTACTGGGACCGGGTTCTGGAGAGTATCTCTGATCTCGGACATGAGACCGATGCGGGATACCGGACTGCCATCCGTGTCACCCTTGTCAGGGGGATCAATGACCAGGATCCGGAGGGGTATGCACGGATCATTGAGGAGAGCGGTGCACAATTTGTTGAAGTGAAGGCGTACATGCATGTCGGATACAGCCAGCGACGGCTTACTATCACGCATATGCCCCTTCATGACGAGATTGAACAGTTTACAAAGAGAATGCTTCCACATCTTTCATACAGAGTCCTCGGTGAAAACACGTTGTCGCGGGTTATCTGTCTGGAGCGAGATTCATGATATTTGACACAGAAGAGTTTAAAAAACGAGGAAAGGAGGATTTTGAATCAGCATGGCATGCAGGGCCGTCTGTTCTTACCCCCCCGACGACTGATCTGATATATCCCCGTCTTACGTATCCACGGGCACAGGCCCACCCGGTTTTTGAGACCATTCATCGGCTAAGGCAGGCATACCTCGCCATCGGGTTTCAGGAGGTGGAAAATCCGATCATCGTTGATGAACAGGAAGTCTACAGGCAGTTCGGCCCTGAGGCAATGGCGGTTCTGGACCGGGTCTTTTACCTGGGCGGACTCCCCCGTCCGAATGTCGGAATCGGGAAGGAACAGATCCAGAAGATAAACACAATTCTTGGGCGTGATCTTTCAGAGGAAGAGGAGGAATCACTCCGAAAGACCCTTCATGCATATAAAAAATCAGAGATCGACGGCGATGAACTGGCCTATGAACTCTCCGGAGTGCTCCATACCGATGATGCCCGGGTCGTTGAGATTCTGGACCGGGTGTTTCCGGAATTCCGTGCATTAAAACCGGAGTCATCCAGGCAGACGCTCAGGTCCCATATGACGAGCGGATGGTTTCAGACCCTTGGTGCTATCTGGGAGAAAGTTCCCCACCCGATACGACTCTTTTCAATCGACCGGTGCTTCAGGCGGGAACAGGCAGAAGACTCCCATCGTCTCATGAGTTATCATTCCGCATCGTGTGTGGTTGCCGGTGAGTATGTGACCATCGAGGATGGAAAAGCAGTTGCACGGGCACTTCTGTCAGCATTCGGGTATACTGACTTTGAGTTCAGGCCTGATGACAAGCGGTCGAAGTACTACATGCCAGATACCCAGACCGAAGTGTATGCCGCACATCCTGATCATGGATGGGTTGAGGTAGCAACCTTTGGTATTTACTCTCCGGTGGCCCTGGCAGAGTACGGGGTAGGGATTCCGGTCATGAACCTGGGACTTGGGGTAGAGCGAATGGCAATGATCATGAACAAGGCAAAGGATGTTCGTGAACTCTGCTTCCCCCAGTTCTTCCCCATCAGGTATACCGATACTGAACTTGCAGCAGGTGTATCATTACTCGCAGAACCTGCTACAACCCCTGGAAAGAATCTTGTCAGATCCCTGATTGATACCGCAGTTACAAACAGCACTGCAATCGGTCCCTGTTCATTTGTTGCATTTGAGGGGGAAATTGCCGGAAAACAGGTCAGAGTATATGTCGAGGAGCCGGAGGAGAACGCAAAACTTCTCGGACCTGCATGCATGAATGAGATCTTTGTCCATAAGGGCGCAATCCTTGGTGTCCCGGACACAGAAAAGTTTGCAGAGATCAGAAAGAACGGCATTTCAACAGGAATTTCATACCTCTTCGCTGCCGCATCACAAGCTGCTGCAGAGATAGAGCAGGCAGCACATTTCGGTATCCCGACAACGGTTCAGATAAAAATGGCACGGCTTCCGGGTGATATCAACCTGAAGATTGAGCCCTGGGCCATGCGATATATTACCGATAATAATCTCAAGACAGATGTGAGAGGTCCGGTATTTCTGACTATCAGATCAGAAATACTTCCTTCTCCAGAAGGATAGAGAAACCCGATAACCATATTTTTTTAAAAATATCAGGATAATTATACCAATTTAAAGATATTTTTCCATTTGATTTTATTATCCGTATCTGACTCGGAGTAAAGAGTTCTTCCACAATACTTATCTCTCCTGTGCACAATATTCAAACACTCAGGACACTTACGTACTCCTGATCGAAACATCGGGAAAATATGCTTCTTTAGGGGATGAAATGATGGATGGGATTCGAATAATCAGGCCGGCGGCAATGCTGGCTGTTCTGCTCTGTCTGTTGATGATGACGGCAGGGGCAGTACCGCCGTTACCTGCCGAATTTTATGGTAAAGTAACGGTTGACGGAACACCCGCTTCAATTGGCACTGCGCTGGTCGCAAAGATCAATGATCAGGTACGAGGAAAACTTGCTCTTTCAACTGCCGGAACATATGGTGGGACCGGCATCTTTGATGATAAACTCGTTGTTGCTGCAACAGAAGATGATGTGAAATCCGGCACGGCAACCATATCCTTTTATGTTGGGGATAAGAAGGCAGACCAGACCGTTCCATTTGAACCAGGTGTTGCCAAAGAACTGGATCTGACGGTTGGCAATTTCGGAGCTGACTTTACGGCAAACCCGACATCAGGAGCGGCACCACTGACCGTTCAGTTTACTGATACGTCCACGACCGAGTGGTCGGTATGGACCTGGGACTTTGGGGACGGAGGAAGTTCGGTCATTAAAAACCCAAGTCATGTGTATGAGACTCCGGGGACCTATACCGTTAAGATGACCGTAGGCTCCATGAGCGGTACCTACACCGTCACGAAGGACAATTACATCACGGTTACCCAGTCAGGAGGAATTGTTGCCGACTTTACTGCAACACCGACCACAGGAACAGCCCCACTGACGGTCCAGTTCACCGACACCTCGACCGGAAGCCCGACCATGTGGGCATGGGACTTTGGGGATGGAACCACGGAAGGAATGCTTGCAAATCCCTCACACACATACCAGAACGCCGGAACATACACCGTAAAACTGACCGCAAGTTCAGCAACAGGGGGTTCCAGCACCAAGATAAAAGAGGGATACATTACTGTAACCCAGTCAGGTGGCATTGTTGCAAACTTTACCGCAACACCAACATCAGGGACTGCTCCACTCACCGTCCAGTTTACCGACACCTCAACCGGCGGGCCGACCATGTGGTCTTGGGACTTTGGGGACGGAACCACGGAAGGAATGCTTGCAAATCCCTCACATACATACCAGAACGCCGGAACATATACCGTAAAACTGACCGCAAGTTCAGCAACAGGAGGTTCCAGTACCAAGATTCGGGAAGGATATATCACCGTCAGCTCTTCCGGGTCCGGACCCACGGCAGCCTTTACCGTTGACAAGCGGAGCGGGCCAAAACCCCTGACCGTTCAGTTCACTGATCAGTCCACCGGCGGGCCGACCATGTGGGCATGGGACTTTGGAGATGGCGGAACCTCGATGGTTGCATCACCTTCATACACCTACCAGGAAGCAGGAGTGTATACCGTCAGTCTCACAGCCTCCAACACGGCAGGATCTGATACCAAGACCGAAAAAGACTATATCTCTGTGACCGGAGACATCCCGCCACCGGTAGCAATGTTTGAAGCAACACCACTCTCCGGCTCTGCTCCACTGACGGTCCAGTTTACTGACCTCTCAATCGGACCGCCGACTTCCTATGCATGGGACTTTGGAGATGGCGGAACTTCAACCGAGGCAAATCCAAGCCATGTATATTCCGCTGGTGGCACATACACCGTCAAACTCACGGTAAAGAATAGTGGCGGGTCTCACACCATGACCCGTGAGAACTACATCTCTGTTGGTGGATCAGGAATCGTTGCAGACTTCTCTGGAACACCGACGTCCGGGACCGTCCCACTCACCGTCCAGTTCACCGACCTCTCAACAGGAGGGCCGACCATGTGGGCATGGGACTTTGGAGATGGCGGAACCTCGATGGTTGCATCACCTTCATACACCTACCAGAACCCAGGAACCTATACGGTCAAACTTACCGCATCATCACAGACCGGTGGAACAAGTACCAAGGTCAGAGAGGGATACATCACGGTCTCCCCATCCGGTGGAATCATTGCAGACTTTGTTGGAACCCCGACGAGTGGAAATGCACCTCTGACAGTCCAGTTCAGTGACCGATCCCAGGGTGGGCCGACCATGTGGTCATGGGTCTTTGGAGACGGTGGAACCGCACTGGTTGCAAATCCGGTACATGTCTATCAGCAGCCTGGCAAGTACACCGTCAGCCTTACGGCAAGCAACCAGGCATCATCCAACACTGCAGTAAAGGCAGATTATGTCACGGTCTCATCAGGGCCGGTTGGTTCTGGGTCAATCAGAATAATTTACGCACCTGATCGGTCGTCTGTGTATCTTGATAATGCCCTGAAAGGTGAGACAAAATTCCTGCAGACGTTCAGAATTGAGAATCTACCGGCAGGAACCTACCAACTGAAAATTACCAAGCCAGGATTTTCAGATTACTATGTGAACGTTCCGGTAACTTCAGGCAGGGCAACTGAGGTCGTTGCAGATATGAGACTGCAGCCAAGCCAGAATGGTATCCTGAGCGTATACACCTATCCGGCCGGATCAACGGTGTATGTTGATGGCGTGGAGGCAGGAACCGGTCCGCTCTGGCTTGCCGACGTAACTCCGGGTGTACATCAGATACGGGTCTCCTCTGCAGGGTATCTTGACTGGAACCAGGCTATTGATGTGAAAGGTGGTGGAAGTGTGAACTATGTGACTGCTGCTCTCTATCCGTCATGGTGGACACCCATCTATGGATATGTGATGATCTCATCAATGCCAGGAAACGGAGTTGCATACCTAGACGGGGTGGCTCAGGGGAAGACTCCGGTTACCCTGTCACAGGTTTCTCCAGGGCAGCATACCATCAGAATCGAACTGCCCGGATATCAGCCCTGGGAACAGGTTGTGAATGTAATGGAAGGAAGAACGTCCTACGTCCTTGCCCAGATGACCACCGGTGGCAGCAGTGGAACGACCCCGGTGATTGTTGCATCCGCAGGGAATACGACCAATTAATC